>JADGPM010000185.1 GCA_017882425.1 Solirubrobacteraceae bacterium | reverse complement strand
TGCGCGTGATCCTCAACATCATCTGGCTCGTCTTCGCCGGGATCTGGCTGACGATCGGGTGGATTCTCGCCGGCGTGCTGCTCTGCATCACGATCATCGGGATCCCGTTCGGGATCCAGGCCTTCAAGATCGCGGGCTACGTGATCTGGCCGTTCGGCCGCGCGGTCGTCTTCGACGCCGACGCCGGCGCGGCGTCGCTGATCGGCAACATCCTGTGGATCATCCTCGCCGGCTGGTGGCTCGCGCTGTGCTGCGTCGTGGTCGGGCTGCTCCTGTGCATCACGATCATCGGGATCCCGCTCGGCATCGGCGCCTTCAAGCTGATCCCGATCGTCTTCACGCCGTTCGGGCGCCACATCGTCGACGCGGGCTCGCCGGAGGCGCAGGCCGGCTTCACGATCGGCTGAGGCGCCCGCTCGCGATCGCTCGGGTCCCTTCTGTAGCCTCGCGCCATCGCCGACCACGCCCCCGCATCCCAGGAACCCCTGACCGAGCCGGGCGGCGTGCGCATCCGCCGCGCGCTGCTGTCCGTCTCGGACAAGACCGGGGTCGTCGACTTCGCGCGCGGCCTGGCCGACCTGGGCGTCGAGCTCGTGTCGACCGGCGGCACCGCGGGAGCGTTGCGCGACGCCGGCCTCGAGGTCCGCGCGATCGACGACCTCACGGGCTTCCCGGAGATCATGGACGGTCGCGTCAAGACGCTCAACCCGCGCCTCTACGCCGGGCTGCTCGCGCTGCGCGACAACCCCGAGCACCTCGCCCAGGCCGCCGAGCACGACATCGAGTTCGTCGACCTCGTCTGCGTGAACCTCTACCCGTTCGAGCGCACCGTCGCCCGCGCCGGGGTGCCGGAGGCCGAGGCGATCGAGAACATCGACATCGGCGGCCCGACGATGATCCGTGCCGCGGCCAAGAACTTCGCGTTCGCCGCGGTCGTCACGAGCCCCGAGTCCTACGACGCGATCCTCGACGAGCTCGGCACCGCGGGCGGGACGCTCTCGCTGCCGACGCGCGAGTCGCTGGCCGCCGAGGCGTTCTCATACACCGCCCGATACGACACCGCGATCGCCCGCTGGTTCGCCGAGCGCCGCGACGACTTCCCGGACCTCTTCGTCCGCGCCTACGAGAAGGCGATGGACCTGCCCTACGGTGAGAACCCGCACCAGCGCGCGGCGTTCTACACGCAGGTCGGCGCGCGCCGCGGCGTGCTGAGCCGCGTGCGCCAGCTTCACGGCAAGCAGCTCTCGTTCAACAACATCCTCGATCTCGACGGCGCCCGCGCGGTCAGCACCGAGCTCGGCGACGAGCGCGCCTCGTGCGTCATCGTCAAGCACAACAACCCCTGCGGCGTGGCGCTGGCGGACGACCTGCTCGGGGCGTACCGCGCCGCCTTCGCAGGGGACCCGGTCAGCGCCTACGGCGGGATCATCGTGCTCAACCGGCGCGTCGACCGCGCGACAGCCGAGGCGCTCTCGCAGCAGTTCGTCGAGGTGCTCTTCGCGCCCGGCTACGACGAGGAGGCCTTCGAGATCCTCACGCGCAAGCCGAACATCCGCGTGCTGGAGGACGAGGAGCGCCGGCGTGAGCCCAGCACCGAGCCCGACGTGCGACAGGTCGACGGCGGGCTGCTCGTGCAGGACCGCGACGTGGTGCTCGCCGGTGACGACCACATGGAGGTCGTCACCAGCCGCGAGCCGACCGCGCAGGAGTGGCGCGACCTGCTGTTCGCCTGGCGCGTGTGCCGCTACGTGAAGTCGAACGCGATCGTCGTCGCCCGCGGTCAGGCGACGCTCGGCATCGGCGCCGGCCAGATGAGCCGGGTCGACTCCGTCGGAATCGCGCTCGGCCGCGAGTGGATCACCGATCGCAGCGGCCTCGTCCTGGCCTCCGACGCGTTCTTCCCGTTCGCCGACGGCCCCGAGGCCGCGATGGACGGCGGCGTCCAGGCGCTGATCCAGCCGGGCGGCTCGATCCGCGACGAGGACGTCGTCGCCGCCGTTGACGCGCGTGGGGGTGCGATGGTGTTCACCAGACGCCGCCACTTCCGCCATTAGTGGGTCGCGTCACTCATCCCCGATATCTCGCTCCAGTGGCGTCTGGTGATGTGATGCTGTGGCTGTGATCGAGCGCTTTGGATCGGGGGCTCCTTGGGAGCCTGTCGCCGGGTATTCGCGTGTGGTGGTTGTCGGTGATCGGGTGCTGGTTGCCGGCACGACGGCGACGCTTCCCGATGGGGAGATCGCCGGGCTCGGTGATGCTGCTGCGCAGGCGCGGCAGGCGATCGCGAACATCGAGGCGGCGCTGACGCGCGTGGGAGCGACCCTCGGGGACGTCGTGCGCACGCGCATGTACGTGACGGACATCACGCGCTGGGAGGAGGTCGCGCGCGCCCATGGCGAGGCGTTCGCTGCGGCGCCGCCGGTCACGAGCATGGTGCAGGTCGCGGCGCTGATCGACCCGCGCATGCTCGTCGAGATCGAGGCCGAGGCGGTCGTCGAGCGTTGACCTGACGGCGGTTTCCAGCGGTTTCCCGTGCTCCCGGCGCTCCGTCCGGCACGCGGGGCAGGATGCCGCCTTCGTGTCGCCGCCGTCCCGCCAGCCCGCCGCTCCCACGCTGCGGGGGTGGCAGGCGCGAGCGCTCGTGGCGATGCGCACGTGGGCAGACTCCACCGCGGGCCCGTTTCTGATCGCCGCGGCGCCCGGGGCGGGCAAGACGCGGCCGGCGCTCGAGTTCGCGCGCGAGCAGCTCGCCGCGGGTCGCGTGCGCCGCGTCGCCGTCATCTGCCCGACGGGCCCGCTGACGCGCCAGTGGGCCCAGGCGGCCGCGCGGCTGGGCATCCACCTCCAGCCGGACGCCGACGACCCGCGGCCGCCCGGAGACTTCCACGGCATCGCGGTGACGTACGCGCGCGTCTCGCAGGCCGGTCTGCGCTGGGCCCCGCGCGTGGGGGCGGACACGCTCGTGATCGCCGACGAGGCCCATCACCTCGGTGACGAGCTCGCCTGGGGCGACGGTTTCCTCGCGGCGTTCGGCGCCGTGCGCGACCGCTGGCTGTTGCTCTCCGGCACGCCGTTTCGCTCCGACCAGGCCGCGATCCCGGGCGTCCGATACGACGACGGGGTCGCTGTGCCGGATGTGTCGTTCACCTACGCCGACGCGGTCCGCGACGGCATCTGCCGCCCGATCACCTTTATCCCCTACGACGGCATGCTCCAGTGGCGCAGCGGTGACGACGTCGTGGAGGCGTCCTTCGGCGACGTGCTGACCGGGCGCGACGCGGGCCGGCGCTACCGCACGGCGATCTCGGTCGAGTTGCCGGACGGCCTGCCGCGCATCCTCGCCGAGGCGCATACGCGCCTTGAGGGGTTGCGCGCGGGCGGCCATCCCGACGCGGGCGCGCTGGCGATCACCGCCGACGGTGAGCACGCCCGCGCGGTCGCGAAGGTCCTGCGCGAGGTGACGGGGAAGGCGCCGGTCGTCGTGCTGCACACCGACGGCAGGGCCGCCGAGAAGCTCGCCGCATTCACCAGCTCGCGCGAGCGCTGGCTCGTCGCCGTCAACATGGTCAGCGAGGGCGTCGACATCCCGCGGCTGCGCGTCGGCGTCTACGCGACCGCGGCCAAGACGCCGCTGATCTTCCGCCAGATCGCCGGGCGCTTCGTCCGCACGATCCCGGGCCGGCCGATCGAGCCGAGCTGGGTGTATCTCCCGGCCGATCCGCTGCTGCGCGCGCACGCCGCCGACGTCGAGTCCGAGCTGCGCCACGTCCTGCGCCCGCCCGGCGAGGAGGACCCGGCGGCCTTCGACGAGCTCGAGGTCCGCCGTGCGAGCGAGCCGGCCGAGGTCGCCGACTTCGTCCCGGTCTCCGCCGACGTCGCGCCGCAGATGGCGCTGTTCGGGCCGGCGCCCGGCGAGGCGCCCGTCGTGCGCGCCGCCGCCTCGTTCCCCTCCGCCGTGGCGCCCGAACCCGATCTGAGCGAGCTCCCGGCGTATGAGCGGCGTGCGATCCTGCGCGACAAGCGCCATCG
>JADGPM010000020.1 GCA_017882425.1 Solirubrobacteraceae bacterium | reverse complement strand
CGCGCCTGCGGCTGCGGGGCATCGCGACGCAGAAGGCGATCGGGGCCGACCAGGCGGCCGCGGCGACGGCAGGTTTGGGGATCGACACCCGTCGGCGCAGAACGGGTGCTGCGACTCCCGCGGCGACAAGCGCCCAGGCCGAAACACGGAGGGCTCTCGACAGGCGCACTGCGGGGCGAGTATAGGTTGCGGCATGGACCGCCCTCGGAGACGGCCGAACTTCGCGTTGCCGGCGTCCCCGGGCACGATGCAGGCGTGAGCGAACTCCAGCCAGGCGACCGGTTCGCCGGGCACCGCATCGACGCGGTCGCCGGGCGCGGCGGCATGGGCGTGGTCTACCGCGCGCTGCAGCTGGATCTCGACCGGCACGTCGCGCTGAAGGTGATCGCGCAGCAGCTCGCGCAGGACCAGACGTTCCGCGATCGGTTCGTCCGCGAGTCGCGCGCCGCCGCGTCGATCGACCACCCGAACGTCATCCCGATCTACTACGCGGGCGAGCACGAGGGCGTCCTGTACATCGCGATGCGCTACGTCGAGGGCCCGGACCTGCGCTCGCTCGTGCGCGCCCACGAGCGGCTGGATCCCGAGCGCGCCGCGCGGCTCGTCGCGCAGGTCGGCGCGGCGCTCGACGCCGCCCATGCGCGCGGGATCGTCCATCGCGACGTCAAGCCGGAGAACGTGCTGCTCGGCGCATCCGACCACGTCTATCTGACGGACTTCGGGCTGACCAAGCGGGTCGACTCGCTCGGCGGGATGCCGACGCGTCCCGGTGGCTGGGTGGGCACGCTCGGCTACGTCGCCCCGGAGCAGATCCGCGGCGAGCGCGTCGACGCGCGCGCGGACGTCTACGCGCTGGGCTGCCTGCTCGTGTTCGCCCTCACCGGGCATGCGCCCTTCCGGCGCGAGACCGAGGAGGCGACGCTCTGGGCGCACCTGAGCGAGCCGCCGCCGCCCGTCAGCGGTGACGTCCCCGGCGTCCCGCCGGCCTTCGACGCGGTCGTCGCGCGCGCGATGGCCAAGGACCCGACAGAGCGCTTCCACTCTGCGGGGGACCTCGGCAGGGCGGCGCTCGCGGCGGCCGGCGTGGTCGTCAGCGATCCTGGTGAGCGCAGCGTCGCCACCGGTGCCGCCACATGGGAGGAGCGCTCGACCGCCGCGGAGGGCGAGGGCGTGACGATCCCCGTCTCCCCTCCGCCGGGCTCGCCGCCGCAGATCACCCCGACCCCGGTGCGGCCCACGCCCGTCGCTCCCGGGCACCCGCCGGTCGAACCACGCGGGCGGCGGACCGGGCTGCTCGTGGGCGGCGGGATCGCGGCGGCGTTCGCGGTCGGCGCCGCGCTGGCGGTGCTGCTGTCCGGCGGTGGGAGCAGCGGCTCGGGCTCGAGCGCGCCGACGGCTCGCACGAGCGGCGCGCCGGGGCTCACGACCGTCGCCGTCGGCGAACGCCCGAACGGCATCGCGCTGGCCGGCGGCCTCGCGTGGGTCCTGCACCAGCCCGGCGCCACCGTCGCGACGATCGACCAGCGCACCGCGAAGCTCACCGCGGCCGCGCCGAACGTCGGGCCGCGGCCGGCGGCGATCACCACCGGCTTCGGCCGGGTCTGGGTCGCCAACCCCGGCCTCGGCCGGCTGATCCCGCTCGGCATCGCCTCGCACCGCCGGCAAGGGAACCCGATCCGGCTGCCGCCCGGCAACCCCGTCGCGCTGGCGGCCGACGAGCATTCGATCTGGGTCGGCATGCGCAGCTTCGGCGGCGCGACGCTCGTGAAGGTCGACCCGCGGACGGGCACGTTCACGACGCTCCCGCTGCCCTACGGTGTCCAGTCGCTGACGACCGGTGGCGGCGCGGTCTGGATCCGCGAGCGCCAGAAGCGCCAGGTGCTGCGCCTCGACGTCGCCGACGGGACGCGGCGCGGCTTCGTCGTCGGCAACGGGCCGAGCGGCATCGCATTCGGGGCGGGCAAGGTCTGGGTGGCGAACAAGGCCGACGGGTCGGTCACGAGGATCGACGCCGGATCGTTCAACACCGCCGTCATCCCGGTCGGCGCGCAGCCGGCCGGGATCGCCGTCGGGGCGGGCGGCGTGTGGGTCGCCAACCAGCTCGCGTCGACGGTCACGCGGATCGATCCGGCGACCGAGCAGCCGGACACCTCGCCGATCACGCTGCCGCCGCGCGCCACGAACCCCTACGCGATCGCAGCCGACGGCGCCTTCGCCTGGGTCACGAGCCTCGCCAACGGGGTCGTCACGCGGATCCGCGCGCCCGCAGCGCGCTGAGCCTTCATATACAGCGGCGCATAATACGCTCCTGTATGCTCAAGGCATGGCGGCCGACAACCCGTTCCGCTTCGGCTCACTCGCCCTCGACGACGCCTTCACCGACCGCGTCGACGAGCTGGACGAGCTGGTCTCGGACGTCCTGAACGGCCAGGACGTCGTCCTCTTCGCCCCGCGCCGCTACGGCAAGACCTCGCTCATGTGGCGGGCCGCGCAGCTCCTGCTGCGCAAGCGCGTCCTCGTCGCGCAGGTCGACCTGATGACGACGCCGACGAAGGAGAAGCTCGCCGAGAAGCTCGCGCAGGCGATCCACGACGACATCGCCTCCCCCCTCTTCCGCGCCAAGGAGCGCCTGCGCGTCTTCCAGGGGCTGCGCGTGACACCCGTGGTCACCGTCGACCCCGACGACGGGTCGCTCGGCTTCACGTTCGACGCCGGGCATCGCCGGCAGGACATCGACGCCACGCTCGAGCGCCTGCTCGAGCTGCCCGCCCAGCTGGCGGGCGACCGCGGGCGCAAGGTCGCGCTGGTGCTCGACGAGTTCCAGGAAGTCGTGCACATCGACCGCCAGCTGCCCAAGCTCATGCGGGCCGTCTTCCAGACCCAGCCCGAGGTCGCCCACGTCTACCTCGGCAGCCAGCGCCACATGCTGGCGCGGATCTTCAGCGACGAGAACGAGCCGTTCTGGCGCAGTGCCAAGCGCATGGAGCTCGGCCCGATCGCATCGGCGGCCTTTGCGCCGTTCATCGACGCCCGCTTCGCCGAGAGCGGCCGGGCGGCGGCGCCGGAGGTCGTCGCGGCGATCCTCGAGCTGACGCACGGGCAGCCCTACGCCACGCAGGAGCTCTGCTACTTCCTCTGGCAGGAGACCCCGGCGCGCTCGCGCGCGACGCCGGAGCGCCTGGACGCGGCCCTCGCGCGGCTGCTGCGCTCCGAGCACTCGCACTTCAGCCTGATCTGGCAACGGGCGACGGGGCCCCAGCGCCAGGTTCTCCAGGCGCTCGCCGCCGAGCCCGGCCCGGTGTACGGCGAGGGCTACCGCCGGCGCCACGGTCTGCCGTCGGCCTCCGGCGTCCAGCGCGCCGTCGGTGCGCTGGAGGGCCAGGAGCTCGTCGCGCGCGGCCCCGCGGGGCACGACATCTGCGAGCCGTTCCTCGCGGCGTGGGTTCGCCGCGAGCAGACGTGAGGCGCTATGCGAGTGCGCATAACGCGCTTCGGTATAGCACGGTCACAGCTCGCGGATGCTGACCTCGCCGGACTGCAGCGCGTCGGCCACCAGGCGGGCGCGCTTCTGGTTCTGCGGCAGGTCCTCGATCCCGAAGCGACGGAACAGCGTCCGCAGGTGGGACTTCACCGCATCGAGGCTCAGGTGGAGCTCATCGGCGATCGCCTGGTTGGTGGCCGGCGTCGCGAAGTCGTCGTCGCGGTAGGGCCGTGCGAGCGCCACCAGCACCGCGCGCTGCGCCGGAGTGACCGGTGGCCGGGCCGCCGCGTCGGTGTCCGGGGCGCGCGTCGGGGTGGCCGAGCCCTCGCCCGCCGGCCGGCGGAACGCCAGCCGGGTGCGACCGACCCGCAGCACGTCGCCGTCGCGCAGCCGGTGACGGCCGGCGATGCGCAGCTCGTTGACGTAGGTGCCGTTGCGCGAGAGCCCGTCGTCGGTGACCGTCCACTCCCCCGCGATCCGCTCCAGCTCGGCGTGCAGGCGCGAGACCTCGTCGTCCCAGGGGAGCGGAACGTCGTTGCCCGAGCCGCGACCGATGCTCAGCTGATCGCCCGTGAGCGTGACGATCGCCTGCGCCGTGCGTTCATCCCTGTAGACGAGGAACGGCTCACCGCGGCGCTCGGCGGCGATCCGCTCGCGCAGCTCGGCGGGCGTGGCGGTGTGCGGCTGCAGCGGAGAGTCCGTCATGCGCCCGCAGCGTCGCAAACGCGGGGGACGCAGGTGGCCTGCGCTTCACACCAAGGGTGGGTGGGCATGGCGGTGCGTATGCCCGAAGCTCGTTGCATGAGCACCATCGACCTGCACTCCCGCCGCTGCGACGCCGACCTCGTCGCCCTCGTGCGCCGCGGCGACGAGGGCGCCTTCACCGCGATCGTCGCACGCCATCGCGCCGCCCTCGTCGCGCACGCCCGCCGCATCGTCCGCTCGCCCGAGGATGCCGAGGAGGTCGTCCAGGACGCCTTCGTCAAGGCGCACGCCGCGCTGCGCGCCGACACGCGCGAGATGGCCCTGAGCGCGTGGCTGCACACGATCGTCCGCAACCGCGCGCTCGACACGCTGCGCCGCAACCGCCCGCAGGTGGGCCTGGACCTCGTCGCCCCGTTCCTCGCCGATCCCGCCGGGGGCCCGGAGGACGTGGCCGAGCAGCGCGCCGAGCTCGGCGGCCTGGCCGACGGCCTCAACGCCCTCCCGCGCCGCCAGCGCGACGCACTCGTGATGCACGCCCTCGACGGCGCCTCACACGAGGCGATCGGCCGTCGCCTGGGCATGTCGGCGAACGCGTCGAAGACGCTCGTCTGCCGGGCGCGGTCGGGCCTGCGGCGGGAGCTGGCGGCGGCGTAGACGGCCTACGTGGCCCGCCCCGCCCGCGCCGCCGCACACTCCGCCACGAACGCGGCGATCAGCGTGCTGTCCGGATCGACCTCCGGATGCCACTGGACGCCCAGGACGAAGCGGCGGCCGGGCAGCTCGATCGCCTCGGGCAGCTCGTCGAGCGCCGACCAGCCGGTGACGAGGAACCCATCGCCGACGTCGTCGACCGCCTGGTGGTGGTGCTGCTTCGTGCTGTGGTGCTCGCCGCCGTTGGCGCGCGCCGCCAACGAGCCGTCCTCGAGGCGCACGTCGTGCTCGGAGCCGTCGAACGACCCGGGGTTCGGACGGTGCCCGTCGTGGCCGTGGACGTCCGGGAGGTGCTGGATCAGCGTTCCCCCGCGGGCGACGTTGAGCACCTGCATCCCCCGGCAGATGCCGAGCAGCGGGAGGTCGTGCTCGATCGCCGCCTGCGCGAGCGCGACCTCCGCGGCATCGCGCGCGGGAGCCACGCCGGACGTCGCCGGATGCGCGACGGCGCCGTACATCGCGGGGTCGACGTCGGAGCCGCCGGCGAGGATCAGCCCGTCGATCAGGCCGAGCACCTGCTCGGGGACCTCGCCGAATGCAGGATCGGGCGGAATGATGAGGGCGACCCCGCCGGCGTCCTGCACCGACTGCACGTACGCCAGCGGCGTCAGGACCGACGGGGAGTCCCAGACGCCCCAGCGCGCCTGCTCGAGCCCACCGCAGATGCCGATCACCGGACGGTCGTCAGCCATGCCCCAAGCATAGGATCCGGGCATGACCGCGTTCGAGCTCGCCACCCAGCATGAAACCGTCAACCTCTGGCGCGCAGGCGCCGCCGCGAAGATCGAGCTCAATCGCCCCGAGCTGCTGAACGCGTGGAATCGCCAGCTCAGCACCGATCTGACGGCCGCCTACGAGACCGTGCGCGACGACGACGAGATCCGCGCGGTGCTGGTGACGGGCGCCGGGAGGGCGTTCTGCTCGGGCGCCGACCTCACCGACATGCAGTCGCGCGAGCTGACCGAGGACGGCCGGCCGGACCTCCAGCGCTCGCTGCGCGAGCGCTACCACCCGGTGCTCACGGGCCTGCGCCGGCTCCCGAAGCCCGTCGTCAGCGCCGTCAACGGGCCGAGCGTCGGCGTCGGGATGTCGCTCGCGCTGACCGCCGACCTGGTCTACGCCGCCCCCTCGGCCTACTTCCTGCTGGCCTTCGTCAACATCGGCCTCGTGCCCGACGGCGGCTCGTCGGCCTTCGTCCCGGCCCGCATCGGAATCGCCCGCGCCACGGAGCTCGCGATGCTCGGCGAGCGCCTTCCGGCCGCGAAGGCCGCCGAGTGGGGGCTCATCAACGGCGTCTTCGAGGCCGAGGAGTTCGAGGCGCAGGTCGAGGCGATCGTCGCCCGGCTCGCCGCGGGGCCGACCCGCTCCTACGCCGGAACCAAGCGCCAGGTCAACGGCTGGGCCTACGACAAGCTCGACGAGCAGCTCGAGCTCGAAGCGGCGATCCAGCAGGAGATGGCGGGCACCGCCGATTTCACCGAGGGCGTGCTCGCCTTCGCGCAGAAGCGCCAAGCGTCGTTCACCGGGCGCTAGCGCAGCACCCTTCCCGCCGGTTCCCCGATAGGATCACGCCGCCTTGCGAGTTCACGTTCGTCTTCCCCGTGCCCGCAGCGCCATTGCGCTGGGCCTCATCACCGCCGCGGCCCTCCTGCTGCCGGCGACCAGCGCCTTCGCGGGCATCATCGCGCCCGAGGGCGGCGGCTCGCCCAACGCCGACGCGATCCGCCAGCTCTACCTGATCATCTTCGGGCTCGGCTGCATCGTCTTCTTCGGCGTCGGCGGCCTCTTCCTCGTCACGATCTACAGGTACCGGGCGCGCAAGGGCGCCGTTCCGGCGCAGATCCACGGCAACACGCGCCTGGAGATCGGCTGGACGCTCGGCGCAGCCGCCCTGCTCGTGCTGATCGCCGTCGTGACCTTCATCAAGCTCCCGACGATCGAGGACCCGCCGAACTCCGGCGCCACGGGCCTCCCGCTCACCTCGAACGGCTCGTTCATCGCCGAGGGCGCCTCGCAGAAGCTGCCGCCCAACGGGAAGTCGCTGGCCATCGACGTCAACGGCCAGCAGTACGTCTGGCGCTACACCTACGCCGACGGCGACAAGATCAACCTGAACAACGTCTTCGCCTACCAGGAGATGGTCGTTCCGATCAACACGACGGTGACGCTGTCGATCCGCTCGCAGGACGTCGCGCACTCCTGGTGGATCCCCAAGCTCGGCGGGAAGTTCGACGCGATCCCGGGCTACACGAACTACACGTGGTTCAAGATCTCCAAGCCGGGCCTCTACACGGGCCAGTGCGCCGAGCTCTGCGGCCGCAACCACGCGAACATGACCGCGCAGGTGCGGGCGGTGACCCCCACGCAGTTCGAGGCCTGGTACGCCAACCAGAAGGGGAACATCATCGCCGCCGACAAGCTCGCCGCCGTTCAGCGCACCGCCCTGAACGCGCAGGCGGCCAAGCTCGCTGCCAAGGCCAAGGCCCAGAACGCCGCAGCCAACGCCGGGACGAGCGCGACCGTCGCCCCCGCCGCGGCCGCCGCGGCCGCCGGCAAGACGCTGTTCGTCGCCGGCAACCCGGCGACCGGCGCGCTCGCGTGCGGCGCCTGCCACACCCTCAGCGCCGCCGGCACAGCAGGGCAGACGGGCCCGAACCTGGACACGGTCCTGAAGACGAAGCCCGCCTCGTTCATCCTCAGCTCGATCGTCGATCCCAGCAAGAACATCGCCAAGGGCTACGCGGATCACATCATGCCCAACACCTACGGCAAGACCCTCACGAAGAACCAGATCGCGAACCTCGTGACGTACATCGACAACAGCGTGAACGGGAAGTAGTCAGATGGCCACGACGCAGACCGCACCCGCTCCGGCCATCAGCGCCGTTCCCGAGATCGTCGCCCACGAGGTCGAGCGCCCCGGGACGGGCTGGACCTCGTGGCTGACCACGACCGACCACAAGCGCATCGGCCTGATGTACATGGTCGCCTCGTGGATCTTCCTGATCGTCGGCGGCGTCGAGGCCCTGCTGATCCGCCTGCAGCTGTCCCAGGCGGACAACACGCTGATCTCCCCGCAGACGTACAACGCGCTCTTCACGATGCACGGGACCACGATGGTCTTCCTGTTCCTCATGCCGATGATCGCCGGTGTGGGCAACTACCTGATCCCGCTGATGATCGGCGCGCGGGACATGGCCTTCCCGCGCCTGAACGCCCTCTCGTTCTGGCTGTTCATCGCCGGCGGCCTCGTGTTCTCCGGCTCGGTCCTCTTCAGCCCCCCCGAGTGCGGCTGGACGTGCTACGCCCCGCTCTCGGAGACGACGTACTCGCCGACCGGCGGCGTCGACGCGTTCATCTACCTCGTCCACCTGACGGGCATCGCCTCGTTCCTGGGCGCGCTGAACTTCTTCGTGACGATCGCGAACATGCGCGCGCCGGGCATGGGCTGGGGCCGGATGCCGCTGTTCGTCTGGACGATGCTGACGCAGGCGATCCTGCTCATCATCAGCATCCCGGTGGTCGCCGCGGCCGTGACGCTGCTGCTCACCGACCGCCATTTCGGGACGCACTTCTACGACCCGACGAACGGCGGCTCGCCGCTCCTGTGGCAGCACCTGTTCTGGTTCTTCG
>JADGPM010000019.1 GCA_017882425.1 Solirubrobacteraceae bacterium | reverse complement strand
TGCGCTCGCTCGGCGAGGACCGCGCCGACGCCCGCGGCGTGCTCGTCATCTCGCACACGGTCGCGGGCCTGGAGGCGTTCGACGAGATCCTCGTGCTCGAGGCCGGGCACATCGTCGAGCGCGGAACATACGCGGCGCTGCTCGCACGGGGCGGCGCGTTCACGGCGCTCGCCGCCGTCGCCTGACCGGAATCCGGAGTGAGCGGGGACGAACGCAACGCGCCCCTCTTGCGAGGGGCGCGAGCCTGCGGCGCGCGCCCGATTCGGGGGGTTGAGCGGGCGACGCAAAAAGGCGACGCGGAGCCGAGCCGATCTGGGGATCCCTCGACCCGGTTCGCGACCTGTCGCCAGGTACGTCCCGGGGAGGGAGGCGTGGCCTCACACCCCTCGGCCTTCGCTCTTCACGGCTCGACACCGCGTCTGAGATCACCGTAATTCAGGCGCGTCGCAGGGGTCAAGACTGCGCGCCGGGATGAAGCCGCATTCTCCGGGAAATCCGCGCGTGACATATTCTCGGGCCATGACCGACACGACCGTCATCGACGTCACCTGGGACCTCGACGACCTCGTCGACGGCGGCGGGCCCGAGGCCTGCGATCGCCTCCTCGCCGAGGCCGGAACGCGCGCCGGCGCCTTCGCCTCCGCGTACGCCGGCAAGGTCGCCCAGCTCGACGGCCCCGGCCTGGCCGAGGCCATGCGCGAGCTCGGTGCGATCGCCGACCTCGTCGGCCGCGCCGGCAACTACGCGCACCTGCGCTTCGCCGCCGACACCGACGACGAGGCCAACGGGGCGCTGATCGCGCACGTCGGTGAGCTCGGCACGGCGATCGAGACGCAGCTCCTGTTCTTCGACCTCGAGTGGGCTGAGGTCGACGATGCCCGTGCCGAAGAGCTGATCGCCGCCGACGGTCTGGAGCAGGTGCGCCACCACCTGCGCACCGTGCGCCGCTACCGCCCGCACCTGCTCAGCGAGGCCGAGGAGAAGATCCTCGCCGAGAAGTCGGTCACCGGCCGCGACGCGTGGCAGCGCGTCTTCAGCGAGCTGACGAGCGCGATCCGCGTCGGCCTGCCGGGCACCGACCCCGTCCCGCTGGACGTCGCGCTGAGCCGCCTGCAGTCGCCGGATCGCTCCGAGCGCCGGGAGGCGGCCGAGGCCGTGACCAGCGCGCTCGAGCCGGGGCTGCGCACGCGCGCCTACGTCTTCAACACGCTCCTGCACGACAAGGCCGTCGACGACCGCCTGCGCCACTACCCGACGTGGCTCTCGAGCCGCAACCTCGCCAACGAGGCCAGCGACGAGTCCGTCCAGGCGCTCGTCGAGGCCGTCCGCGCCAACTACGACCTGCCCCAGCGCTGGTACCGCCTCAAGGCGCGTCTGCTGGGGCTCGAGCGCATCGCCGACTACGATCGCGCCGCCGCGATCGGCGAGGACGACGTCGAGGTCGGCTGGGACGAGGGCCGCGAGCTCGTGCTCGAGGCCTACAGCGACTTCTCCCCGGACCTCGGGAACCTCGTCCAGCGCTTCTTCGACGAGCGCTGGATCGACGCGCCGGCCCGCCCCGGCAAGCGCGGCGGCGCGTTCTGCGCCTACACCGTCCCGAGCGTCCACCCCTACGTGATGCTCAACTGGACCGCCAGGCGCCGCGACGTCATGACGCTCGCCCACGAGCTCGGGCACGGCGTCCACGCGGCGCTGGCGATCCCGCGCGGGATCTTCGAGCAGGGCACGCCGCTGACCGTCTGCGAGACGGCGTCGGTGTTCGGCGAGACGCTCGTCTTCCACCGCCTGTTGGAGCGCGCGGACACGCCGGCCTCGCGGCTCACGCTGCTGGCGGAGAACATCGAGGGCTCGATCGCGACGGTCTTCCGCCAGACGGCGATGAACCGCTTCGAGGAGGCGGTGCACACCGCCCGGCGCGAGGACGGCGAGCTCCCCGTCGAGCGCTTCGGCGACCTCTGGCAGCAGTCCCAGGAGGAGCTGCTCGGCGATGCGGTCGAGATCACCCCCGGCTACCGGTCGTGGTGGTCCTACATCCCCCACTTCATCGGGACGCCCGGCTACGTCTACGCCTACGCCTACGGGCAGCTGCTCGCGCTGTCGGTCTACGGGCAGTACACCGCCCAGGGCGACTCCTTCGTCCCGACCTACCTCGAGCTCCTGGCCGCCGGCGGCTCGCAGACGCCCGAGGGCCTCGCCGGGATCGCCGGGCTCGACCTCGCCGACCCGGAGTTCTGGGCGCAGGGACTGCAGCTCGTGCGCGGCGAGCTGGAGGCCGCCGAGGAGGCCGCCGCCGAGGTGCTCGCAGGACGCGGAGCCGGCGCCTGAAGCGGCGCCGCAGGGCCGCCTCGCGGGCTACGATCGCCGGTGTGCGTCGTGCGGTCGCGGTCCAGCTCCTCGTCGTCGCCGCAGTGCTCTGCACGGCGGCCGTGCCGGCGTCGGCGTCCACCCCGGTCCGCGCCCGCTTCGCCGGCGGGACGGTCGTCCTGGACCGCTCGCCGCTGCGCCTGCGCGTGCTCGACGCCCGCGGTCGCACCGTGCTCGGCAGCGTCACCGGCGACCGCAGCACCGCCGGCGTACGCTACGCGCCGCTGACGCTGACCGTCGGCAGCGAGCCCGAGCTGCGGATCCCCCGCCTGCCGGGCACACCGGACCCCAACCCCGCGCATCCGGCCGCCGCGCACCGCTACGTCGCGACGTCGGTCATCGCGGCCCACGCGGGCCCGGGCGGCCTCACGGCGACACTGCGCACGAACGACCCCGCCCGGCGCAGGATCGTCCTGACGGCGACCCCCGGCCCCGCCGGGACGATCGCGATCACCGCGCTCGTCACGGGCGGCAGGACGGTCGCGCTCAGCGCCGCGTTCGACGCGCCGGCCGGCGAGGCCTTCCACGGCTTCGGCGGGCGGCGCGAGGGCACGGACCTGCGCGGGCACGCGTTCACCTCGTGGGTCCTCGACTACCGCTTCCCCGACGTCTCGCACACGTACTACGTCGCCGCGCCGCAGTTCGTCAGCTCGCGCGGCTACGGCGTGCTGCTGGACCGCACCGAGATCGCACGCTGGCGCATGGCCTCGGACACCAGCGCGTGGCGTGTGGCGATCGGCTCCGGCGAGCTGCGCCTGCTCGTCGCGACCGGGCCGCCCGCGACCGTCATGCGCCGGATCACCGCGATCACCGGCCGCCACCGCCCGGCTCCGGCGTGGAGCCTGCGGCCGACGCTGTCGCGCACGATCCGCATCGGCGAGACGCCCGCCGACTACCAGGGCGAGGTGCTGGCGGACGTCGCGCGGCTCGAGCGCTCAGCGCTGCCGGTCGGCGCCTACGCGTTCGAGGGCTGGGCGACGATGCCACGGGACGTCGTCCTCGACGTCATCCGCCGGCTGCGCGCCCGCGGCATCCACGCGATCCTCTACCTGCGCGCCTTCGCGTCCGCCGACAGGGCGGGAACCGAACCGCCCGGCGTCTACGCCGACGCGCTCGCGCAGGGCGTCGTCGCGACCCGCGCCGACGGCTCCCCCTACCTCTTCGACTCCTCGTTCCCGCCGCCGACGCCCGCGGCGCTGATCGACTTCACGAGCCCGCGGGCGCGGGTCTGGTGGACGGCCCGCATCACCGACCTGCTCGACACGGGCGCCGACGGCTTCATGAACGACTTCGGCGAGCAGGTGCTGCCCGGCATGCACTTCTCAGGCGGGCAGACCGGCGTGACGCTCCACAACAGCTTCCCGGCGATTCAGGCACAGGTCACGCGCGGCATCGTCAGCGCCTACGAGGCCCTGCATCCGGGCCGTCAGATCTTCTTCTTCCAGCGCGCGGGCTGGGGCGGCGCCGACGGCTCGGCGGGCGCCGAGAGCGCGGCCTTCCCCGGCGACGAGTCCGCCGACTGGAACGCGCGGACCGGACTGCCCTCGATCGTGCCGGACATGCTCAACCGCGCCGCCGGCGGCGCCTACGGGTTCACGACCGACATCGGGGGGTACGCGGACTTCCACTTCGTCTCCGGCAAGGGCTTCACCCCCGTCAGTCCGGAGCTGTTCACGCGCTGGGCGCAGGCGTCGGTCTTCATGACGCACTTCCGCGTCCACAACTCGGCGCTGACCGGCGTGAAGATGCCGTGGTCGTTCGGGCCCGTGACGCAGCGCCGCTGGGTCGCCGCGGCACGCCTGCACGAGCGCGCGATGGGCCTGATCGAGCGCACCTGGCGCACGGCCACGGCGACCGGGATGCCCGTCACGCGGCCGCTGTGGCTCGTGATGCCCGGTGCGGCCGCGAGCCCGCGCGCGAACGACGAGTGGCTGCTCGGCGCCGACCTGCTGGCCGCGCCGGTGCTGCGCGAGCACATGCGCTCGCGGCCCGTGCTGCTGCCGCCCGGCTGCTGGCGGCGCGAGGGCACCGGGCCGGCGGTGCACGGTGGGCGCACGATCACCGCACGCGCATCGCTCGACCAGCTGCCGTGGTTCACGCGCTGCGGCACCCGGCCGCTGAGGTGACGTCGCACCCAGCGGCGGCTGCGAAACGCACTAGGGTCGGCCGATGAGCGGAGAGCGGCTGACACGACGTGAGGTCCTCGGCGGCGCGGCAGCGGGCGCGGCCGCCCTGAGCGTCGGCGGCGTCCCGGCCTTCGCGGCAGCCCGGCGCCGCACGCGCCGCGCCGACGTGGTCGTCATCGGCGCCGGCCTCTCGGGCCTGGCGGCCGCCCGCTCGGTCGTCCGCGCCGGGCGCTCGGTGATCGTGCTGGAGGCGCGCGACCGCGTCGGCGGGCGGACGTGGAACGCCTCGATCGGCGCGGGGAAGATCACCGAGATCGGCGGCGAGTACGTCGGCCCCACCCAGGACCGCATCCTCGCGCTCGCGAGCGCCGTGGGCGTACCGACCTTCGCCACCTACAACACGGGCTCGAACGTCCTGATCGCCGACGGCGTGCGCTCGCTCTACGACGCGGTGCCCGGCATCCCCGGCGACGCCGACGTCACGGCCGCGCTTGTGGCGTCGCTGAAGCTCGACGCGATGGCCAAGACGCTGCCGATCGCGGCTCCCTGGACGGCGAAGCACGCCCGCCAGTGGGACAGCCAGACCTTCGAGGAGTGGAAGCACCGGGAGGTGACGACCGACAAGGGACGGCGCATCTTCGACGCCGCCTGCGAGGCGATCTGGGGCGCCGACCCCAAGCAGATGTCGCTGCTCTACGTCCTCATGTACACCGCCGGCGCGGGCAACGAGAAGACCGCCGGCAGCTTCCTGAAGTTCATCACCACGCAGGACGGCGCCCAGGAGCGGCGGTTCGTCGGCGGCTCGCAGGTCATCAGCGAGAAGGTCGCCGCCGCGCTCGGCTCGCGCGTCGTGCTGGGGGCGCCGGTGCGCCGCGTCGCGCAGGGCGCGAGGGGGGTGCGCGTCGTCGCTGACGGCGTCACGGTCGACGCGCGCGAGGCGATCGTCGCCGTGCCGCCGGTGCTGGCGAAGGACATCGTCTTCGCTCCGCGGCTGCCCGCCGCGAAGCTCGCGATCCTGCGCGCGTTCGTTCCGGGCGCACTGACGAAGTGCGAGGCCGTCTACCCCACCCCGTTCTGGCGTGAGGCCGGGCTCAGCGGCCAGGGCGCCAGTGACGTCGGCCCGACGAACACGATCTTCGACAACAGCCCCCCGGACGGCAGTCCGGGCGTGCTGTTCGGCTTCGCCGGCGGCGCGAGCCGCGCGGCGTGGACCGGCCTGCCCGCCGCCGAGCGCCGTGCACGCGTCCTCGACAGCTTCGCCGCGTTCGTCGGCGATCAGGCGCGCTCGCCGGTCGACTACTTCGAGCAGGACTGGTCCAAGGAGCGTTGGACGAGGGGCTGCCCGGTCGGCCACACCGCCCCGGGGGCGCTGACGAAGCATGGGCCGGCGCTGCGCCGTGCGACGGGGCGCATCCACTGGGCCGGGACGGAGACCGCCGACTACTGGATCGGCTACATGGACGGCGCGGTGCGGGCGGGGGAGCGGGCGGCGCGAGAAGCGCTCGCGTAGAAGCGCCCCCTTGCAGCTCCGCCGGTGGCCTCGCGCGAGGTCAGCGGTTGGCTTCGCGCAGCGCCCGCTGCATGTCGCGCTTGGTCTCGCGCTCCTTGATCGCCTCGCGCTTGTCGAAGCGGTCCCTGCCCTTGGCGAGGGCGATCTCGACCTTCGCGTGCGGGCCCTTGAAGTAGATGCGCAGCGGGACGA
Source organism: Solirubrobacteraceae bacterium (assembly GCA_017882425.1). Lineage (GTDB taxonomy): Bacteria > Actinomycetota > Thermoleophilia > Solirubrobacterales > Solirubrobacteraceae > F1-60-MAGs163. The sequence continues at coordinate 4,591 of JADGPM010000019.1, read as the reverse complement.
TCGTCAGCCCGCGCTCGTGCTGCTTGTCGACGAGGCGCTCGATCTCACGCCGGTGGGCGAGCAGCTTGCGCGGGCGCTCGGGCTCGTGGTTCTCGCGCGCGGCGGGCCCGTAGGGCGGGATGTGCACGTTGTGCAGCCAGAGCTCACCGTCGCGCACCTGCGCGTAGGCGTCCTTGATCTGCGCCGAGCCGTCGCGCAGCGCCTTCACCTCGGTGCCCTGGAGCACGACGCCGCACTCGAGCCTGTCGAGCAGCTCGAACCGGTGGCTGGCCTGCCGGTTCGTCGCGACGTCGCCGGGCGCGACCTTCTTCTTGGCCTTCGCCATGGTGTGAGGGTAACGTCGCCGACTCGATCCGGGCTCCGGCGGGTCGAGTTGCGTGAACCCGGATTCCGATTTGGCAGAAATCGTCCGCAAGCGGTCCTTGCAGCCAGGTCGGACACCCGCCACGATGCCCCGATGCGCCGGATCATCATCGTCGCCTTCCCCGGTGTGCAGGCGCTCGACGTCGCCGGCCCGGCCGAGGTCTTCGCGCAGGCGGGCGGCTATGAGGTCCGCGTCGTCGCCCCGGCGCTCGAGCCGCTGCCGACCGGCAGCGGCTACGCGATCGTCCCCGAGCTGGCGCTCTCGGATGTCACCGGCCCGATCGACACACTGCTCGTGGCCGGCGGCGCGGGCACACGCGAGGCGTTCGCCGCCGAGGAGCTCGTCGGCTGGATCGCCGCGACGGCGCCACGTGCGCACCGCGTCGCCTCGGTCTGCACCGGCGCCTTCCTGCTCGCCCGCGCGGGCCTGCTCGACGGGCGCCGCGCGACGACGCACTGGGCATGGTGCGAGGAGCTCGCGCGGCGCTTTCCGCAGATCGAGGTGGACCCCGACCCGATCTTCATCGCCGACGGGCGCCTGCGCACCTCGGCGGGCGTCACCGCGGGCATGGACCTCGCGCTGGCCCTTGTCGAGGAGGATCTCGGTCCGCGGGCCGCGCTCGCGGTCGCCCGCCAGCTCGTGCTCTTCGTGCGACGCCCGGGCGGTCAGGCGCAGTTCAGCGCCGGCCTCGCCGCGCAGGCCGCCGTCCGCGCGCCGCTGCGCGAGCTGCAGGCCTGGATGACCGACCACCTGACCGACGATCTCAGCGTGCCCGCCCTCGCCGGGCGCGCGCAGATGAGCGAGCGCACGTTCGCGCGCGCCTTCCGCCGCGAGACGGGCGGCACACCGGGCGACTACGTCGAGTCGCTGCGCGTCGAGCGCGCGCGGCTGCTGCTCGAGACGACCCCCGCGCAGGTCGACGCCGTCGCCGCCGCGTGCGGCTTCGGCACCGTCGAGACCCTGCGCCGCGCCTTCGCCCGGCGGACCGGCGTCAGCCCCAGTGCCTACCGCAGCAGATTCGCCGAGGTGACGTCTCCCTGAAAGGGGCTGATCTGCGCGAGCAGATCAGACACCGCGTCGGCGAAGCCGGCGCACCGCCCACCACCCGCCACGACCACAACCAGCACGAGAAGAGGGCTGATCTGCGCGAGCAGATCAGACACCGCGTCGGCGAAGCCGGCGCACCCGCCCACCGCCCACCACGACCACGACCACCAGGAGCATCATGGACATCGCCATCCCGATCTACGACCGCTTCACCGCCCTCGACGCGATCGGCCCCTACGAGGTGCTCTCGCGCCTGCCCGGCGCACAGGTCACGTGGCTGGCGCATGAGCCCGGCCTCGTGCGCACCGACAACCACATGCTCGCGCTCGAGGCGAGCGCGGCCTTCGAGGATCTCCCCGAGCCGGACGTCATCGTCGTCCCCGGCGGCGTCGGGACCCGCGACCTGCTTCAGGACCCGCGGATCCTCGACTGGCTGCGCGGCGCGCACGCGACCTCGACCTGGACGACGTCGGTCTGCACCGGCTCGCTGCTGCTCGGCGCCGCCGGGATCCTGCAGGGCCTGCGCGCGACCTCGCACTGGCTCGAGCTCGAGACGCTCGAGCAGTTCGGCGCGACGCCGACCGGCGAGCGCGTCGTCCCGCAGGGGAAGGTCGTCACCTCCGCTGGGGTCTCATCCGGGATCGACATGGGCCTCTGGCTCGCCGGCCGGATCGCCGGCGACGAGTTCGCGCAGGCCGTCCAGCTGATGATCGAGTACGACCCCCAGCCGCCGTACGACTGCGGGTCGACCGAGAAGGCCGGACCGGAGCTGACGGCGAAGCTGCGCGCGGGCGCCGCCGCCTTCCGGTAGCACGCCCCGGGCCGCGTCCCGGTGGCGCGGTCGCCTGCACGGGAAGCGGCGGCGCCGCGGCGGTCAGCGCTCGGCGGTCATGTCCCGCACGGCCGCTTCGATGCCTGCGCCCGCCCGCTCGACGGGCTCGATGTAGAGACGCGCCCACGCGACGAGGTCATCCCGCACGCCCAACACCATCACGCCCGCCATGTCGAGTCGCCCGCCGTCTGTCTGCGTCCCCTCCCAGTGCCACTCCGACCACACCGTGTCGCCGGCCGCGCCAACGCGGACGAGTTCCGCGCGGAAGTCGGGCACTCCGGTGAAGACCGCCGACCAGTTCGCGCGAACCTGCTCGCGCCCGCGAAATGCCCGGTCCGGGTGCGCAGGCTGCACGCTGTCGTAGTCCGCGGCAAAGCACGCGACGAACGCCTCGACGTCGTGGGCGTTCATGGCCGCGTGCAGACGCGCCAGCAGCCGTTCGCCCATGATGCTCGCGTCGGACAGCATCCCTCTGGAGTGTGCGTCTGTCCCGGGGGTTTGTCCAGAGCGAACACGTGTCGTCGCTGCCACGACGGGGTGCATTCGCGCTCGCCACGCGCCCGTCCCGGTCGCTAGTGCTCGCCCTCCGGGCGCTCGGCGGGCACGAGGTCGACGCGGCCGCGCGCCGTGTCGACCCGCTCGACGCGCACCCGCACCGGGTCGCCCATCCGCAGCGCGCCCCCGTGCTGCGCGCCGACGAGGATCGTGCCCTCCTCGTTGAGCTCCCACCACTCGCCGGACAGCCGCCGCACCGGCAGGAACCCCTCGAACGCGCCCGAGCCGTCCTCCTGATCGCCGAACGCGACGAACGCGCCGCCGCCGACCATCCCGGTGATCTCGCCCTCGAACTCGGCCGCGTCCCAGCCCTCTTCGAACAGGCGCCGCTCGAGCAGGAAGCAGCGCGTCACGTTGTCGGCAGCGCGCTCGATCGACATCGCCTCGCGCTCGCGGGCGCTGCACCACACGCCGCCCTCCTCGAGGCCGCCGGCCCGCGGCGCCTCCTCGCCCCCGCCGACGGCCGACAGGATCGCGCGATGGCAGATCAGGTCCGGGTAGCGGCGGATCGGCGAGGTGAAGTGGCAGTAGTGCGTCAGCCCGAGCCCGGCGTGCCCGAGGTTCTGCGGCGCGTAGCGCGCCTGCTTGAGTGAGCGCAGCACGAGATAGGTGAGCGCCGTGCGCCCGTGGCCGGTGCGCTGGACGTGCTCGTCGACGAGCACCGAGGCCTCCGCCACGATCTCCGCCGCCTGTGTGCCCGACATGCGCTCCGGTGCGGGCGGCGTCGGAACGTCGAGCGAGGCGAGCTGAGCCAGCAGGCGGTCGACCGCGACGGGATCGGGGCGCTCGTGGACGCGGTAGAGCGTCGGGATCCCGCGCTCGTCGAGCAGCGTCGCGACCGCTTCGTTGGCGGCGATCATCAGGTGCTCGATCAGGTGGTGGGACTCGGTCTGCACCGCTGCGGCGGCGCTCGTCACGTGCCCGGAATCGTCGAAGGCGAACTCCGGCTCCACGGACTCGATCGACAGCGCCTGGCCGCCCCGGCGGCGTTCGTCGTCGAGGACCGCGGCCACGCGGCGCGCGGCGGCCAGCGACGCCGCCCACGGGCCGCTCGCCGCCTCGGCGCCGGCGAAGATGCGGTCGACCTGGCCGTAGTCCAGGCGCGCGTCCGAGCGGATCACCGAGCGGTGGAAGCTCGCCTTGACCGTCCGCGCCCCGTCGAACTCGAGCTCGGCGGTGACGGCGAGCCGGTCGGCGCCGGGCACGAGCGAGCAGACGTCGTTCGAGAGCGCCTCGGGGAGCATCGGCTCGACGAGCCCGGGGAGGTAGACGCTCGTCCCGCGGCGGTAGGCCTCACGGTCGATCGCCTCGCCCGGCCGCACGTAGGCGCTGACGTCGGCGATGTGAACCCAGACGCGGACCCGGCCGCCGCCGACGTCCTCGGCGGAGATCGCGTCATCGAAGTCGCGCGCGGTCGCCGGGTCGATCGTGAACGTCGGCAGGCCGCGCAGGTCGCGGCGGCCCTGCGCGGCGGCGGGGTGCTCGCGCGCCTCGGACGCGGCGCCGGCGACCCCGGCCGGGAAGCGGCGGCGCAGCCCGCGGTCGAGCATCAGCGCCTCGAGGACGTCACGGGCGACGTCGGGGCGCCCGAGGACGCGCAGGATCTTCGCCCGCCCGCCCCGCATGGCGGGGGCGACGGGCGCCAGACGGCCCGCCTGCGCCGCGCGCGGGCCCTGGCCGATCGTCACGCGGCCGCCGCCGCGCTCGAAGAGCCGCTCACCGGTGAGGAAGCGCCCGCGCCCGGTCAGCAGCACGACGACCGGCATCCCCTCCGGGCGCTCGGTCCGACCGGA
>JADGPM010000018.1 GCA_017882425.1 Solirubrobacteraceae bacterium | reverse complement strand
GCGGCCCACAGCGCCTCGGGGTCGTCGGTGAAGACGTCCTCGCGGCGGACGTCCTCGACGATCCAGGACTCCTCCTCGATCTCCGCCTCGAGCTGCCCGGGACCCCAGCCGGCGTGCCCGGCGAACATGCGCGCGCGGCGCACCCCCTGCGCCGCGGCCGCCTCGTCGTCGGGCTCGGCGGGGAGGAAGCCCAGGTCCGGCTCGATCAGCAGCGCTGCCTGTTCGGGATCCCCGAACTCGGCGAGGACCGTGACGGCGGTGTCGGCGACGGGCCCGCCGACGTGCACCGTCTCGGCGTCCGCGCCGAGGTACGCCAGGCCGGGGACGGCGTCGCCGACGGTGACCTCGGAGACGCGGTTGAGCACGATCCCCATCGCGCCCTCGTCGGTGTGCTCGGCGAGCAGCACGACGGTCCGCCGGAAGTTCGGGTCCATGATCGCCGGCGATGCGATCAGCAGCCTGCCGCGCAATGACTCCATCCCCCTATGTTGACGGACGCCGTGCGGACACTCGTCATCTCAGATCTCCACCTCGGCTCGTTTCTGGAGCGCGACGTCGCGCGGCGCCCCGCAGCGCTCGCGATCCTCGAGGACGCCGTGGCCTCCGCCGACCGCCTCGTCCTGCTCGGCGACACGCTCGAGCTGCTCGAGGGGCGCCCGCAGCGTGCCGCCGCCGCGGCACGACCCGTGTTGCGGCGCCTGGGCGCCGCGCTCGGCTCCGGCGGCGAGGTCGTCGTCGTGGCCGGCAATCACGATCACGCGCTCGTGCGCCCGTGGCTGGCCGCGCGGCTCGCCGCCGGCCGCCCGCTGCGCCCCGCCACACAGCTTCCGCGCAGTGCGAGCCCCGCGCTGGCGGAGCTGGCAGGCTGGCTGGCGCCGGCGCGCGTCGAGGTCCGCTACCCCGGCGTCTGGCTGGGCGACGGCGTCTACGCCACGCACGGGCATTACAGCGACCGGCTGCTCGGCGCCGCGCTGCGCGGGCGACTGGGCGATCCGGCGACGGCGGGCCGTGCACGGGTCGAGGACTTCGAGCGCGCACCGGGAGCGGACGCCGGCGGCCTGGAGGAGACGCTGGCGACGATCCTGCCCGACGGCGTGGGCGACGGGCTCGGCGAGGCGCTCGGCAGCGCGCGGCGCACGCTGCTCGGCGGCGTGCCGCTGCTGGCCTCCCTGCCGGGCGCGCGCGGGGTCGCCGCCGCCGCCGCGCTCGTGATGGAGCAGGGCGTCCACCGCCGCGGTTCGATCCCGGCGATGGCCGAGGTGGTGCGCCGCCTGCGGCTGCCCGCCGAGCACGTCCTCTTCGGCCACATCCATCGCCGCGGCCCGCTGGCCGAGGATCCCGAAGGCGTCTGGCAGCCGCTCGGCGACGCGGGGCCGCGCCTGCACAACAGCGGTTCGTGGGTCTGGGACTCCGCGCTGATCGGGCCGGCCGGCCGCGTGCGGCCCTACCGCCCCGGCGGCGCGATCCTGCTCGACGGCGGCGCGCCGCCGGAGGTGCTCGACCTGCTCTCCGGCGTGCCCGACCGCGTGCTGCGCGGGCGGATCTGAGCGATCCGGGCTCAGCCGGCGGCGGCGCGCAGCAGCGCCGCCGTCCCGGCCGCCGCGAGCACGACGACGAGGAACGGCGCCCGGCGCCACACGAGCAGCGCCGCGACGCACAGCGCCGGGGCGCGGGCATCGAGCACCAGCCGCCCGCCGCCGCCGAACGTCTGCACGAGCACGAGCGCCGCGAGCAGCGGCACCGCGACCAGCTCGAGCACCCGGGCGAGATCCGGGCGCACCGGGCGGCGGCCGATCACGACGGGGCCGACCGCCTTCAGCGCGTAGGCCGCGGCGCCCAGCCCCAGGACCGCGCTCCAGGTCATGCGACGGGCTCCGCCGCGCGCCGCAGCGCCCGGGTCGCCGGCACCACGCCGAGGATCGCCGCGAGGATCGGCACGCCGACGGGCGTGAACGGGACGAGCACGAGCGCCAGGATGCCGCCGTAGATCGCAGCCGTGCGCGCGGCCGGGCGGCCCAGCTGCGGCGCCAGCAGGGCCAGGAACGCCGCCGGGAACATCGCGTCCAGGCCGAGTGCCCGCGGGTCGCCGAGGCTGCCGCCGAGAACCGCGCCCGCGAGCGTCCCGAGGTTCCAGCACACGAACACGCTCACGCCGGTCGCCAGGAACGCGCGGCGTGCGGTGACGATGTCCCCCTGGGCACGCGCCATGGCCGTCGACTCGTCGATGATCAGCTGGGCCTGCAGCGCGCGGCTCGCCAGCCGCCCGCGCAGCACGTCCACGAGCGAGAGGCCGTAGAGGGCGTTGCGCGCCGCCAGGAGCAGCGCCGGCGCCAGTGCCGCCGGCACGCCGCCACCCGCCCCGAGCACGCCGACGACGGCGAACTGCGAGGCCCCGGTGAACACGAGCAGCGACATCGCACACGTCTGCGCGACCGACAGGCCGGCCGCGACCGCGAGCACGCCGTAGGAGATCGCATATGCGCCGGTCGCGAGCCCGATCGCGACCGCGTCGCGCCTGATCGAGGTGGCCGGCATCCCGCGAAGGAGGCTAGGCGACCGCCTGCGGCAGTTCCTGTCCTTTCATGCGCCGATCGCCGTCAGGATCGGCATGATCTGCCAATGGACAGCATCGATCGAGCAATCCTGCGCCACCTCCAGGACAACGGGCGGCTCGCGAACGTCGAGCTCGCGCAGCGCGTCAACCTCTCCCCGTCGCCGTGCCTGCGGCGGGTGCGCGCCCTCGAGGCCGCCGGCGCGATCCGCGGCTACCACGCCGAGATCGACCCGGCCGCGATCGACCTCGCGTTCGAGGTCGTCGTGCATGCGGAGCTGAGCCTCAAGGACCGGGCCACGGTCGAGGCCTTCGAGGAGCGCATCGCGCAGCTCGACGCGGTCATCGAGTGCCGTCGCATGTTCGGCATCCCCGACTACGTGATCCGCGTCGCCGTCGCCGACGCCGCCGCGTACGAGACCTTCTACATGACCCAGCTCGCCGAGCTGCCGGGGCTCGCCCGCGTCAACTCGCAGTTCACGATGAAGACGGTCAAGCCCGGCGGGCGGCTGCCGATCCGCTGACGTCGCCGACGCGAGCCGCCTGGATCCCCGGGCCCACCACCTCCATGCCGACCTCGCGGCCGATGCTCTGGAACGCCGCCGGATCGACGCGGCCCTCGCCGAGCGTTGCGAAGCGGTCGAAGAAGCGCTCCATCCCGGACGGGTTGAAGAGCACGAGGATCCGCGCCGGGCGCTCGCCCGTGTTGCGGAAGCAGTGCGGCGTGCCGCGCGGGACGAAGACGAACGAGCCCTGCGGCGCGTCGCGCACCTCGCCGTCGATCTGGAAGCGCAGGGCGCCCTCCAGGACGTACCAGGACTCGTCCTCGTCGGCGTGGGTGTGCAGCGGCGGACCCTGCCCGGGCGGAATGACGTTCTCCAGCGCCGTCAGGCGCCCGCCGGTCTGCTCGCCGCGGACCTTGAACGTCAGCGGCCCGCCGACGGGCCCCTCGATCGCCTGCCCCTCGCCGGGCGCCACGCAGACCCCGCGCGTCGTCTCGGACATCGTTCGCCCTCCTTGCTCGCCGAGCGCCGAGGGTAGCCTGCCCGCATGCCGATCGAGCAGGACGTCCAGACCGTCGAGGCCGACGGAACCCCGCTCGCGCCGCTCCCCGAGGGCATGGTGGTTCGGGACCTCGTCACGCACACCGACGAGCGCGGAACGCTGTGCGAGCTCTACGACCCGCGCTGGGGGGTGCACCCCGACGCGATGGTCTACGCCTACCAGTGCACGATCCGCCCCGGCCGCGCGAAGGGCTGGGCCATCCACCGTCACCACGACGACCGCTACGTGTTCCTGCGCGGCGAGCTGGAGCTGGCGTTCTTCGACGCCCGCGAGGGCTCGAGCACCGCAGGTCGGGAGTTCCGGCTCGTGCTCAGCGAGCTGCACCGCCGGCTGGTCACGATCCCGTCGGGCGTCTGGCACGCAGAGCGCAACATCGGGGCGACGGACGCGGTGTTCGTGAACTTCCCCACGACCCCCTACGACCACGAGCGGCCCGACAAGTACCGGCTGCCGCTGGATACGGATGAGCTGCCGGTGGTGCTGGGGCCCGAATGGAGCGGCTGGTAGAAGATCTCAGTCACCACGGCTGAGATCCGTGGTACAGTTGCACACGCAACAGTCCACCTGACGCAAGGGACCACCCGTGGCCGACACCCAGAACCTCCTCATCATCCCCCTCGACGACACCGTCGTCTTCCCCACCATGGACGTGACGCTGCCGGTCGACGCCGGCGACGACGACCGCGTCCTGCTCGTCCCCCGTCATGAGGGCGAGTACGCGACGGTCGGGACCATCGCCAACGTCGCCGAGCGCATCCGTCTCCCCGGCGGCGGGCGCGGCGTGCAGCTCGAGGGCGTCATGCGCGGCGTCGCCGGCGCCGCCCAGACCGACCCGATGGGCCGGCTGCGCGTCGAGGTGACCGAGTCGCCCGACGCATCCCCCGTCGACGGCCGCACGCGCGAGCTCGTGCGCGAGTACCGCGCGATCGTCGAGGAGATCCTCGAGCTGCGCGGCGACGATGGCCGTGTCGCCTCCTGGGTGCGCACGATCGTCGAGCCGGGCGCCCTGGCCGACACCTCGGGCTACGCCCCGGACCTCACGTTCGTCCAGAAGGTCGAGCTGCTCGAGACGCTCGACGTCACCGAGCGCCTCGAGCTGGCGCTGCGCTTCCAGCGCGAGCGGCTCGCCGAGCTGCAGGTGCGCAAGCGCATCCGCGACGACGTCGAGGAGGGCGCCGGAAAGCAGCAGCGCGAGTACGTCCTGCGCAAGCAGATGGAGTCGATCCGGCGCGAGCTGGGCGAGGACGACGCGTCCGTCGCCGACGAGCTGCGCACGAAGATCGACGAGGCCGACATGCCGGAGCACGTCCGCGAGCAGGTCGAGCGCGAGCTCGGCCGCCTCGAGCGGATGGGCGAGGGCAACGGCGAGTCGCAGATGATCCGCAACTACCTCGACTGGATGGTCGCGGTGCCGTGGGGCAAGCGCTCCGAGGACGACCTCGACCCCGTCCACACGCGCGAGGTGCTCGACGCCGACCACTTCGGCCTCGAGGACGTCAAGGACCGCATCTCCGAATACGTGGCCGTGCGCAAGCTGCGCACCGAGCGTGGCATGACGGACGACAAGAAGGGCGGGGCGATCCTCACCCTGATCGGCCCGCCCGGCACCGGCAAGACCTCGATCGGCGAGTCGATCGCCAAGTCGATGGGCCGCGAGTTCGTGCGCATGTCGCTCGGCGGCATCCGCGACGAGGCGGAGATCCGCGGCCACCGCCGCACGTACATCGGCGCCCTCCCGGGCCGGCTGGTGCGCGCGCTGCGCGACGCGGGGACGATGAACCCGGTGATCCTGCTCGACGAGGTCGACAAGGTCGGCGCCGACTGGCGCGGCGACCCGAGCTCGGCGCTGCTCGAGGTGCTCGACCCGGCGCAGAACTCGACGTTCCGCGACCACTACCTCGACGTCGAGCTCGACCTCTCGGAGGTCATCTTCATCGCGACCGCCAACCAGGCAGAGACGATCCCCGGCCCGCTGCTCGACCGCATGGAGGTCATCCGCTTCGACGGCTACACCGTCGCCGAGAAGACGGCCATCGCCCGCGACTACCTGTGGCCGCGCCAGCGCGAGCGCAACGGGCTGCTCGAGGACGAGGTCGCGATCAGCGACGAGCTGCTGACGACGATCGTCGCCGAGTACACGCGTGAGGCCGGCGTCCGCCAGCTCGAGCGCGAGCTCGGGACGCTGCTCAGGAAGACGGCGACGCGTGTAGCGTCGTCCGGAGGTGACGGCTCGCCGTCACCGGAGGCCGAAACCATCGTGATCGACGTGGACCTGGTGCGCGATGCCCTGGGCCGCCAGAAGGTCTTCCAGGAGGCCGCGGCGCGCACGGCGGTGCCGGGCGTGGCGACGGGCCTGGCGGTGACGGGCACCGGCGGCGACGTCCTGTTCGTCGAGGCCAACGTCATGCCGGGCAAAGGCTCCGGCGCGCTGACGCTGACCGGCCAGCTCGGCGACGTCATGAAGGAGTCGGCGCGGATCGCGCTGACCTACGTGCGCGCGCACGCCGAGGAGCTCGGCATCGCGGCGGACGCCTTTGAGGACCGTGAGTTCCACGTCCACGTGCCCGCGGGCGCGATCCCGAAGGACGGCCCGAGCGCCGGCGTCACGATGACGACCGCGCTGGCGTCGCTCCTCACGGGCCGCCCCGTCAAGCACACGGTCGGCATGACCGGCGAGGTCACGTTGCAGGGCCGCGTGCTGCCGATCGGCGGACTCAAGCAGAAGGTGCTCGCGGCCCACGCGGCCGGGCTCACCGACGTGATCCTGCCCGAGCGCAACCGCGGCGACCTGGACGACGTGCCGCAGGACGTCCGCGAGCAGATGAGCTTCCACCCGGTGATGACGATCAGCGAGGTCCTCGACCTCGCCCTCGAGCCGGCCCCGAAGCGCACGAAGGCCAGGACCAAGGCCTGACCCTCCGCGGGGACGGAACGTGGCATTCGCCACGTTCCGTCCGGAGGGAGCGGGATCTTCCACGCATCACGGTTGACGCCCCGGGGAGCGTCGCTGTCTGATCAGGGGAGAGACGGATGGGTCTTCCGGTCATCTACGCCAGCTCTGTCACCCGCCGCCAGGCACGCTGGCGGCGCGTCCGGCGCCGCGGCGTGCTGTTCGGCCCGCGCCTGGCGATGCTCGTGATGTGGGGCTCCGCGACGGCGTTCGCGGTGGTCGTCATCGAACGCTTGTGACGTCGCCGACTCGATCCCGGCTCCGCCGGGTCGAGTCGCTCAGGTGACGTCGCCAACTCGAGCCCGGCTCCGCGGGGTCGAGTTGTGCGAAACCCATACAGCGCCCGCTGACCGCGCCGTCAGTAGGTTTTCGGGATGAACCTCAAGACCCTCCTCGCCCTCGCGGCGCTGGCGGTCGGCGTCGCCGCGCTTCCCGCGGCCGCCTCCGCCGCCACGCCGACGCCGTTCGGCCACGCCTGCACACCGCAGGACGGCGCCCTCTCCTGCCCCACCGCCGACCTCGCCGGCCGCGTGCCGAGCTTCGACGGGGTGCCGCTCGACGTCGACGTCTGGCTCCCCGCCAACGCCGACACGAGCACGCCGCTGCCGACCATCGCGATGATCCACGGCTGGGGCGGCAACAAGACGAACTTCGAGAACAACGCCGACGGCTACAGCGCGCAGTACTACGCGCGCAAGGGCTACGCGGTCGTGCTCAGCACCGCGCGCGGCTTCGGTGCCTCGTGCGGCACGGCCGACTCGCGCACGAGCCCCGGCTGCGACAAGGGCTGGATCCACCTCGCCGACCAGCGCTACGAGGTCCGCGACCAGCAGACGCTGCTCGGCATGCTCGTCGACCAGGGCGTCGCCAAGCCGGACGCGCTCGGCGCCACCGGCATCTCCTACGGCGGCGGCACGAGCCTGCAGATGGCCTACCTGAAGAACCGCGTCCGCCTGCCCGACGGCTCCTACGCCCCGTGGACGAGTCCGAACGGCACGGCGCTGTCGCTCGCCGCCGCCTGGCCGCGCTGGCCGTGGTCCGACCTCGCGGACGCGCTCGTCCCGAACGGCCGCACCTGGCTGAAGGGCGGCAACCTCTACCAGTACGCGAGCCCGCTGGGCGTCGAGCTGAAGAGCTACCAGGACGGCCTCTACGCGCTCGGCCAGGCGAACTTCCTCGCGCCGGTCGGCGTCGACCGCGGCTCAGACCTCCAGACGTGGAAGGCGCGCATCGACCAGGGCGAGCCGTTCGACGCCAAGGCGAAGGGCTACGAGACGGAGCTGCACGACTTCCACGGCGCCGGCGGCATCACGCTCAGCGGCGGCCCCTCACCGCTGATCATCCAGAACGGCTGGACCGACGACCTGTTCCCGGCCTGGCAGGGCGTGCGGCCCTACCAGCAGATCCGCAAGGCCTCACCGTCCACGCCGATCGGCCTGCAGCTCGGCGACCTGGGCCACGACCGCGGCGCCAACCACCCCAGGGACAACGCGGCGTTCGAGACGCAGGGTCTCGCGCTGTTCGACACGTACCTGAAGGGCACGGGCCCCGCGCTGAAGGCCGGCACGATCACGGCCTACGGCGCCTCCTGCCCGAAGAACGCCGCGGCCGGCATCGGGCCGTGGACCGGCACGACGGTCGCGGGCCTGGCGAAGGGCACGCTGTCGCTGTCGGCCACACCGAAGCGGACGATCACCTCGGCGGGCGGGGACGCGAACCTCGCCAAGCAGATCAACCCGCTCGGCTTCGACGCCTGCAAGCCCCTCCCGGCCGGCGACACCGCGCCGGGGACGGTCGTGCTGACGAAGACGTCGCCCGGCTTCACGCTGATGGGCTCCGGGACGATCACGCTGAAGCACTCCAAGGCGAGCGCGACGGCGCAGATCATCGCCCGCCTGTGGGACGTCGACCCGAAGGCCAAGACGCAGCGCCTCGTCGACCGCTCGGTGACGCGCGTCCCGGCCGGGG
>JADGPM010000184.1 GCA_017882425.1 Solirubrobacteraceae bacterium | reverse complement strand
GAGGTTCTCACCGATATGGCACGACGAACGACTCTCGTGGCTCTCGTCGCGGCACTCGCCGCGACCTGGCCCGCAAGCTCCCTCGCAGCAACCGCCCCCGCAGCCGCACCGACGCTCACGAGCGTCGTGTACGTCGCGCCGGCGACGTTCACCTGGACCCCCGGGGTGAGCCCCGACCCGCTTGCCCCGAACCTCGGACAGCGGATGATCCGCAGCGCCGGCCTCTGCCCGGGCGCCGTGGGCACGGCCCAGCAGGTCGGGCCGGACATGGCCGCGAACGTGGGCACGCACACCACCAGCCCGACCATTGCCGACGGCGTCTATTGCTTCCACGTGCGTGCGTTCGACCTGCTCGGCACCGCCGACGGCCCGGGCCTGACCGTCGTGATCGACCAGGACAGTCCGACCGGCTCGGTCGCCGTCGCCCCCGTGGCGCCGGGCAACGTCCTCACGGGCGTCGTCACCGTCTCGGGGACGAGCGCGGACACGGCCTCCGGCGTCGCCTCCAGCGTCTTCCATGTCGGCGCCGCGGGCAGCTGCGGCTCGGGCGCGGTCATCCCGTCGACGTGGGACACCACGACCGTCCCCAACGGCAGCTACACGGTCTGCAACGTGGTGATCGACAACGCGGGCCACGTGGCGGTCTTCGCGGTGCCGGTCACCGTCGCGAATCCCGTGGCGCCCCCGCCGCCTCCGCCCGTCGTCGGCGCTCCGAGCGGCGTCGTCTCCTCCGCTCCTCCGGTCGTCGCGCCGAGTGTCCCCGCCGACACGACGGCGCCCAAGCCGCCGACCAGGCTCAGCGTGATCCTGCCGCGCGCCAAGGCGAGCACCGGGACGGTGCCGGTCACCCTGCGCTGGGTCAAGCCGACGGCCTCCGATCTCGCTCGGGTGGTGGTCGTCCTCAACCTCAGGCACGCGCCCCACAGCCCGTCGAACGGCAGCACGATCTACCACGGGCTCGGGTCGTCCGCCGTGCTCAAGCTGGCGGCCGGCGGGACGGGCTACGTCGCCCTGTTCGCCTACGACCACAGCGGCAACGTCTCGAAGCCGGCGCAGAAGGTCGTCTCGCTGGCACCGCTGATCCCGCTGCGGCCGTTCACCGGCAGCACGGTGACGACGGCGCCGCGCCTGACCTGGACGTCCCAGAAGGCCACCGCGTACTACAACGTGCAGCTCTTCCGCAACGGCACGCGCGTGCTCACCGGCTGGCCGAGCCAGGCCGCGTTCACCATCCCGGCCGGCAAGCTCAAGCCGGGCACGTACGTCTGGTTCGTGTGGCCGGCGATCAGGCACGCCACGGGCGCGCCGACGTTCGGCACGCTGATCGGGCGCGCGACGTTCGTCTACAAGGGCCTCTGACCGGCGCGACAGCGTTCCGTTTCCGGCACGGTCCGTGACAGACACGTGACGGCCTTCGGCGCGACCATCGCCGGATGCCACACATCCGCCTCCTGCCCTTCCTGGCAGCCATCCTGCTCGTCCTGGCGGGCGCCACGAGCGCGCACGCCGGCCAGTACACGCTCGCCTACGACTTCGGCGCCGACCTCTCGGGCTGGTCCGGGTACGTCGAGCCGAGCTACCTGCTGTGCGGTCACAGCTCGCCCGCCGGCTGCCCCGACGTGGCCACCAATCGCATCTTCGCGCGCGTCGGCAGCTCTCAGCCGATCTGGTCCCAGGGCCGCTGGGAGTGGACCGCCCCGCCGGGCACGACGATCGCCGGCGGCGCGCTCGCCTATCGCACGCGCATGCGCCACCCGCAGTTCTTCGCCCGCGTCAAGATGCGCGCCGACGGCGTCGACTGGGATCTCGCGCCGGCGATCGTGAACGAGCAGCAGACGACGGTCCTGACCGATCACGTCCTGGCGCTCCCCGCGGGCTTCCGTCAGGTCGGCGTCTCCCTCTACGCCCACCCCGCGGTCGCCGGGCTCGTCACGGACGCATGGGACGACTACGTCACGCTCGTGCGGCTCGATGTCGCGGTCAGCGACCCGACGCCGCCGACGATCGGCTGGGGCGACGGCGGGGCCCTCCTCGACGGAGCCTGGCACCGCGGCGACGTCTGCGCCCGGGTCGGGCTGGCGGACGCCCAGTCGGGCATCAACTCGATCTGGGTCGAGAGCTCGGGGGCCGTGTCGTCGTGGATCGCGCCGAGGAGCGGCTCGCAGTACCAGCCCGGCATCCCGGGCGCGCAGACCGACCTCTGCCTCTCGGCCGCTGCCCTCGGCGACGGCGTGCACGCCGGCTCGGCCGGCGGCGACGACGTCAGCGGCGGGCGCGCCGCCCCGCTCTCGTTCACCGTCGCGATCGATGCGACGCCGCCGACGGCGTCGCTCGCCTCGCCCGCGGCCGTCGCAGCCGATTCGCGTCCAGTGGTGCAGATCGACCTGCGCGATGCCACGAGCGGCATCGCCTCCGTGCTGGCGCAGATCGACGGGGCGACGGTGCCGCTCGACCTCGCGGGCGGCCACGCCACCGGTCGCCCGCTCACAGCACTCGCCTATGGCGCGCACTCGCTCGTCTTCTCGGTCATGGACGCGGCGGGCAACCGCACGGAGGGCAGCGAGGCGTTCTCGGTGCCCGATACGACGCCGCCGGCCTTCGGCGCCCCGGAGCCGGCGAACGGCGCGACGCTCGGCGCCGATGCGGTGCTGGCCGTCGCCGTCGCGGTGACCGATGGCGGCTCGGGGCTCGACCCTTCGTCGGTCGCGCTGACGCTCGACGGAGCGCCGGTCGAGCACGTGTGGCAGGCCGACGGCATGGTCCACGGCATCGCCGCGGGCCGCCTGCCCGTCGGAGTGCACCGACTCGCGCTGCAGGTCGCCGACCTCGCCGGCAATCGCGCGAGCCTCGCCTGGAGCGTGACCGTCGCGGGGGGAGCCGGCTCCGGCGGCAGCGCGCCGGCCACGGGAGGTGCGCCGGTTTCGGGCGCTCCCGGCACGCTGCCAGGCGCGGCCGCGCGGCGGCGCGGCGTGACGGTGCGGGCGGTCGTGGCGCGCGTCGGAGCCGCCCGCCCGCGCGTCGTGGTCGTGCGGCTGCGCTCGAAGGCACGACTGCGCATCGTGCTCCGCGTGCGCTGCGGGGCGGCCGTGCGCACCCTGCGCGTGCGTGCGAGCAAGCACGGGATCGCCGCGCTCCGCGTGGCCTGCGCCGGCGTTGCGACCGTGCGCATGGTGGCCAGTCCGGGCAGGCTGCTGGTGCACATCGCAGCGCGGCGGCTGCCCCTTCGGCTCGTCGTGCAGCCCGAGCGGCGCGTCGCTCCGAGCGTTGCCCGGGTCAGCGGCCGCCTCGCGGAGATCCACGGGCGCACGGTGGTGCTCGAGGCGCTCACGGCGACCGGCTGGCGCCGGGTGGGGGTGGCCCACGCCGACGCCGCCGGTCGCTTCTCGACCTCGTTCGCGATCGCGCGCTCCGGTCAGTTCGCGCTGCGCGGGCGGGTGCCCGCGCTGGCCGGCATCGCGAGCGCGCCGTTCGTGCTCACGATGCGCTGATCTCGGGCACGAGCGCCGGACGGGCGGGCGGGACGGTCGCCTCGGCCACCGCCTGCCGCGCCGGACGGCGGCCGGGCACCGCGAGCGCGAGCAGCGCGCCGGCGCCGAGCACGCCGGCTCCGATCCAGATCGCGGGGACGAGCCCGTCGACGAAGCCCTGGCCCGTGAGGATGTTCCCCTCGTGCG
>JADGPM010000183.1 GCA_017882425.1 Solirubrobacteraceae bacterium | reverse complement strand
TTCGACGCCTTCCTCGACGGCTATCGCGCCGAGCTCGTCGCAAGCGACTTCCGCAGCGGCTGTCCGATCGTCGCCGTCGCGATCGAGTCGCGCGAGGACGACCCGGGCCTGCGCGAGGCGGCCGCCGCCGCGTTCGAGCGCTGGACGGCGCTGCTGGCGGCGAACTTCACCGCCGCCGGTGTCGAGCCCGGGCGCGCCGGCGAGCTCGCCCTGATGACGGTCGCCGCCGTCGAGGGCGCGCTCGTCCTGTGCCGCGCGCAGCGCGACGCCGCCGCGCTGGACGTCGTGCACCGCCAGCTGCGCGCCCAGCTCGAAGCCGAGCTCGCCCCGCCACGACCACTGGAGCACCCATGACGACCGCGCCCGCCGCCACCTGGCATCCGACCGCCTGCATCCTCTGCGAGTGCAACTGCGGGATCGAGGTCCAGCTCGAGGGCCGCTCCCTGGCGCGCATCCGCGGCGACCGCGCCCACCCCGCCTCGCAGGGGTACACCTGCAACAAGGCGATGCGCCTGGACCACTACCAGAACGGCCCGGACCGCCTGACCTCACCGCTGCGCCGCCGGCCGGACGGCACGTTCGAGGAGATCGACTGGGACACCGCGATCGCCGAGGTCGCCGCGGGGTTCGCGCGGGTGGCCGGCGAGCACGGCGGCGAGTCGATCTTCTACTACGGCGGCGGCGGTCAGGGGAACCACCTGGGCGGCGCCTACAGCGGCGCCTTCCTGCGCGCCGTCGGGGCGCGCCACCGCTCCAGCGCGCTGGCGCAGGAGAAGACGGGCGAGGCCTGGGTCGACGCGCAGCTCTCCGGCGGCCACACCCGCGGCGAGTTCGAGCACGCCGAGGTCTCCGTGTTCGTCGGCAAGAACCCGTGGATGTCGCAGAGCTTCCCGCGGGCGCGCGTCGTCCTGCGCGAGATCGCCAGGGATCCGGCACGCTCGATGATCGTCATCGACCCGGTCGTGACCGACACGGCGAAGCTCGCCGACTTCCACCTGCGCGTGATCCCGGGGACCGACGCCTGGTGCCTGGCGGCGCTCGTCGCGACGCTCGTCCAGGAGGAGCTGCTCGACGAGGACTTCCTCGCCGAGCACGCCGACGGCGTCGCCCCGGTGCGCGAGGCCTTCGCCCAGGTGCCGATCGGCGACTACGCCGGGCGCTGCGGCGTCGACGAGACGCTCATCCGCAACGCCGCGCGCCGCATCGGCTCCGCGCTCAGCGTGTCGGTGTTCGAGGACCTCGGCGTCCAGCAGGCCCCCAACAGCACGCTCTGCTCGTACCTCAACAAGCTGCTGTGGCTGCTGACCGGCAACTTCGCCAAGCCCGGCAGCCAGCACCTGCACTCGTGGTTCGCCCCGCTCTTCCGCCCCACGCGCGTGGGGCGCACGCCCGTCACCGGCGCACCGATCATCACGGGCCTGACGCCGTGCAACGTGATCCCCGACGAGATCCTCACCGACCACCCCGCGCGGTTTCGCGCGATGCTCGTCGAGAGCTCCAACCCGGCACACTCGCTCGCCGACTCCGAGCGCATGGGGCAGGCGCTGGACGCGCTCGAGCATCTCGTCGTCATCGACGTGGCGATGACGGAGACCGCGCGCCACGCGCACTACGTCCTGCCCGCCGCGACGCAGTACGAGAAGGTCGAGGCGACGTTCTTCAACCTCGAGTTCCCGCGCAACAGCTTCCACCTGCGCCACCGGCTGCTCGAGCCCCTGCCCGGCACGCTCCCCGAGCCCGAGATCTACGCGCGGATCGTCCGCGCGCTCGGCGTCATCGGCGAGGAGGAGCTCGCACCGCTGCGCGAGGCCGCGGCCACCGGCCGCGCCGAGTACGCGCGCGCCTTCGGCGAGGCCGCCGGCGCCGACCCGCGCATCCCGCGCCTCGCGCCGTACGTCCTCTACGAGACCCTCGGCCCGACGCTGCCCGACGGGCTGCAGGGCGCCGCCGCCGTGTGGGGGCTCGCGCAACGCTGCGCGATGACCTACCCCGCAGCCGTGCGCCGCGCGGGCCACGCGGACGGCGACGCGCTGTTCGACGCGATCCTCGAAGGGACCTCGGGCGTCGTCTTCACCGTCGACGAGTACGAGGACGACTTCGGGTACGTCGCCCACCCCGGCCACCGCTTCGCGCTCGAGATCCCGGAACTGCTGGACGGCGTGCGCGCTCTGCGCGACGAGCGGCCGGGCTGGACGAGCGACGAGTTCCCGATCGTGCTCTCGGCCGGCGAGCGCCGCGCGTACACCGCGAACGACATCTTCCGCGACGCCGGCTGGCGCAAGCGCGACGCGGGCGGCGCACTGCGCATCAGCCCCGCCGACGCGGACGCGCTCGGCCTCGCCGGCGGCGACCGGGCGCGGATCACGACGGCGCGCGGCAGCGCCGAGTCGGTGGTCGAGGTCACGGACACGATGCAGCGCGGCCATGCGGCGCTGCCCAACGGCTTCGGCCTGACCGTCACGAGCGCCGACGGGACGACCACGACGACCGGCGTCGCGCCGAACACGCTGACCTCCTCGGGCTGGCGCGACGCGTTCGCCGGCACGCCGTGGCACAAGCACGTGCCGGCGCGGATCGAGGCCGTCGCGCTCCCCGCCGACGGAGCAGCACGGGCGACGGACCCGAGCCGCGCACCGGGCACGGCCTAGCTAGTCCTCCGACAGCTCCGTGCGAATCGCCTCGAGGTCGGCCCACGCCATCCCGGCCAGATCGACGTCGCCGCACGCGACGTATTCCGCGAGCCACGCGACGTGCCGCCCGACGGATCGGAGCGCAGAGAAGGGGTAGTCGCCGTACGAGCGCGCGGTGTACGTCATCCGCAGGTCCACGCGACCGGTGTCGATGAGGAGCATCACGATCGCCCCGTGCCGCGCTTGTGGCCCGTGTCCACGGTGGGACAGGTCGGGGGCACTACATGCTGCTCGCCAGGCATCGGACGCCTTCTCTCGGTGGTGATCGCGTCACCGAGCCGGGCGCGTGCCACGATGAGGGAGCACGCAGGCGTCTCGCGTTCGTGAGGCCCCGCGGTGCCCGTCGCAGGAAGCGCCGGGCGGCCGGGGTGACCAAGCATACGCCGCACAGACGGCAGCGCAAGCGTGCCGGAGGCGTCGCTCAGGTGTCCAGGAGGTTGAGATCGAGTGCCGCGGCGCCGGTCAGCGCGCGGTCCAGGAAGAAGATCTCCAGCGTGATGTCAGGCTCGAGGTGCGCCTGGCTGAGGAAGGCCACGACCCGACGCCCGGTGATCGTCTCGATCGTCTCGCGGTACTGACGCTCCATCAGCCGCTGGAAGTCCTGGCGCATCTCGATCACGCGACCCGACTCGCCGCTGTCGACGATCGTGCGTTCGTGGGCCGTGAATCCGTTGCGCAGGACGCACACGATGCAGTCGTCCATCGCGTAGGTCTTGGCGCGGGACGGGCCACGACCGTAGTGCTCGCGCAGCAGTCCCACGATGCGCGTCGAGATCGCGGCCAGCATCTCACCGACTGTCTCGGGACCCGGGTCGTCGCTCACGTTCGTCGCTCCGCTGCGGTCCGATCCACCGTACCCTCGCCGCGGTCGATCTGCAACCGCGCGGCACCCGTGACGCGGCGACCTCAGTCCAGGTCCCCGAGCAGGTCCGCGACCGAATCGAGGATCCGCGACGCGCGGTATGGGTGGCGCTCGGCCTCCGCGCGCGACGTCACGCCCGTGAGCACGAGGATCGTCTCCAGCCCGGCCTCGAGGCCGGACACGATGTCGGTGTCCATCCGGTCCCCGATCATCGCGGTCGTCTCCGAGTGCGCGTCGATCGCGTTGAGCGCCGAGCGCATCATCAGCGGGTTCGGCTTGCCGACGAAGTAGGGAGCCACGCCGGTGGCGTGGCTGATCAGCGCGGCGACCGAGCCGGTGGCGGGAAGCGGGCCGTCGGGCGTCGGCCCCGTCGGGTCGGGGTTGGTGGCGATGAACCGCGCACCGCCGGCGACCAGGCGGATCGCGCGGGTGATCCGCTCAAAGCTGTAGGTGCGCGTCTCACCGAGGACCACGTAGTCGGGATCACGCTCCGTGAGCGTGTACCCGACCGTGTGGAGCGCGGTCGTCAGCCCCGCCTCCCCGATCACGTACGCCGACCCCCCGGGACGCTGGAGCTCGAGAAAGCGGGCGGTCGCGAGCGCCGATGTCCAGATCGCCTCCTCAGG
The DNA here is from genome assembly GCA_017882425.1 of Solirubrobacteraceae bacterium. Lineage (GTDB taxonomy): Bacteria > Actinomycetota > Thermoleophilia > Solirubrobacterales > Solirubrobacteraceae > F1-60-MAGs163. Next base: position 4,990 of record JADGPM010000183.1, on the reverse strand, counting down.
GACGTCGAGGCCGCTGGTCCGCAGCCGCGCGGCAAGGTCACGGCGCGTGTAGATCGAGTTGTTCGTCAGGACGAGGAACGGGATGCCGCGCTCGCGCAGCCGCGCGATGAACTGCCCGGCGCCCGGGATGGCCTGCTCCTCGCGGACGAGGACACCATCCATGTCCATGAGCCACGACGCGACCCTGCGGCGCCCGGCGTCCTGTGGCGTGGGTTCCATGGGAGTCCTTGGCCGGGAACTGGGCGCCCGGGCCCCTGGTGGCCCGAGCACAGTCCCAGCTTCCATCCTGTATCGGGGCGCTCGGATTCGAACCGAGGACCTCGCCGACCCGAACGGCGCGCGCTACCAGGCTGCGCCACGCCCCGAACGCCGTGAAGTATGACAAGGACGCGCGGATCGCGGGGCTCTCATGGGACTCTGCGGTGACGTTGAGGCTGCGTTCAGGTCCCGCTGGTGGGATGCGGTTCATGAGCACCCTGACCGCACCGGCCTTCGACAGCAGCGCCACCGAGCAGCTCGCGGTCGATCTCGGCGACGTCCTCGACGCGCTGCTGGAGCGCACCGCGCACACGCTCGTCGAGCGCATCCAGGTCCACGAGCTCTCACCGATCCACGCGCGCCTGCTGCGCTGCCTGGACCGATCGTTCGCGCCGCTGCACCCGGGCGAGCTCGCCGAGCGGATGCAGGTCGAGGAGCGCAGCGTGCTGCGCGCGCTCACCCGCCTGCACGAGCGCGACCTCGTCATCGACGTGGTCGCCGCCGGCGACGACCGGGCGCCCGCGCTGGCCCTGACGCGCCGCGGGCGGGCGATCGTCCACGACCTCGACCACGTGCGCCGGCGCGACCTGCGCGCCTTCATCGAGGGCCTCGACCGCACCGAGCGCCGCCGTGTCGAGGCGGCGGTCAGCCTGCTGTCCGGCGAGCTCTGAAGCTCTGAGCTACACGGCGCCTCCGGCGACGGCGGTGTAGTAGCGCACCGCCAGGCCCGTCACGAGCGTCTGAAAGGCAGACTCGGCGCTGACCTCCTCGGCCGCCGCCCAGCGCGCGAGGCCATCGCGCTCGATCTGCACGCTCTGGGCGAGCACGTCGTCGACGAGATCCGGATGGCGATCGCAGAAGAACGCGCCGATCGAGTACAGCCGCGCCTCGGTGAGCGCCTCGAGGAACTGCTCGTCGCCGGCCACGCGCGGGACTGTACCGTCCGCACATGGCCACCCTCGCCGAGATCATCGCCTTCCTCGACGACCTGCTGGACCCGGGCGCGTTCACCGACTACGGGCCGAACGGCCTCCAGGTCCCGGGCTCCGAGAAGGTCGCGACCGTCGTGACCGGCGTCTCCGCCGGCGCGCGGCTCTTCGAGCTGGCCGCAGCCGCGGACGCCGACCTCGTGCTCGTCCATCACGGCCTGTTCTGGTCCGGCCCGCCGCGCCCGCTCGATCGCGCCGCAAAGCGGCGCCTGCAGCTGCTCTTCGACCACGACATGAGCCTCGCCGCCTACCACCTCCCACTCGACGCGCACCCCGCGCACGGCAACAACGCACTGCTCGCGGGCGCGCTCGGCTGCGAGCGCTGGACCCCGCTGGCGAAGATCGGGATGGTGGGTCACCTGCCCGGGGAGGGCATCACGCCGCAGGAGCTGATCGAGCGCACGCGCCGGGCGACCGGCGGGCGCGAGCCGATCGCGTTCACCGCGGGCCCCGAGCGGGTGCGCAGCATCGGCATCGTCTCGGGCGGCGGATCGCCGTACCTCGCCGACGCGATCGACGCCGGGCTGGACGCGTTCCTCACCGGGGAGCCCGTCGAACGCGTCATGAACCAGGCCCAGGACGCCGGGATCCACTTCCTCGCCGCCGGGCATTACGCGACCGAGACGCACGGCGTCCAGCGCCTCGGCGCGCTGCTCGCCGAGCGCTTCGGGATCCGGCACGCCTGGGTCGACGTGCCGAACCCGATCTAGCATCCAGGCCTCTGCGCCGGTGCAGCCGGCGCAGGATGCCGGCACATTGGAAGGCATCCGCGCGGCGCGATATGTTGCCGGGGCGTTACAGGCTCTCCCCGACCGTAGGAGGAACGCTCCGATGGCAAATCACCTGACGCCGACCGAGCTCGCTCGCGAGTCCGGTCTCGAGCGTCGCGAAGTCATCTCGAAGTGCATGGAGCTCGGTGTCCCGATCTTCCAGGGCCGCATCGACAAGACGCTGTTCCTGGCGAGCGTCGCCAGCCCGCAGCAGAGCATGATGGGGCAGGTGCAGGCGCAGGCGTCGTAGCAGCGCCGCACACCGCCGCGGAACCCGGCGCGGGCGCGCTGGCGCGGATCGCCGCGCGCGCATAGAATCGATCTCCTCGGGTTCCCAAGGAGGAGATGTTCGATGGAGGCTGGAACGACCCCGACCGCTGGGTCGAAGACGATCGCAGACCTCATGCCGCGCGCGGCGGAGGCCTATGCCGATCGCGCCGCGGCGCGCCACAAGGTCGGCGACGCGTGGGTCGACGTCAGCTTCGCCGAGGCCGGCGAGATCGTCTCGGAGATCGGGCGCGGGCTCCTGGATCTCGGGCTGCAGCCCGGCGAGCGCGTCTCGCTGCTGGCCAACACGCGTCCGGAATGGTCGTACTGCTCGTTCGGCATCAGCGCCACCGGGGCCGTCGTCGTGCCGATCTACCCGTCGAACTCCCCCGCGGAATGCGAGTGGGTCGCGGGCGACTCGGAGTCGGTCGGCGTCATCTGCGAGGACGCCGAGCAGCTCGCCAAGATCCTCGAGGTTCGCGACGCGCTGCCGAACCTGCGCTTCCTCGTCGTGGTCGACGGCGGCGGCGACGTCGCCGACGCGATCACGCTCGACGACGTCCGCAGCCGCGGCCGTGAGCGCGACATCGGTGAGCTCGAGGCACGCTACGACGCCATCACGCCGAGCGATCCCTACACCTTCATCTACACCTCCGGCACGACCGGCCCGCCGAAGGGCTGCGTCCTCTCGCACGGCAACTACCACTCGGTGCTGCAGATGGTCGGCGAGCGCGGCCTGCTCTCGGGCGGCGACGACCTCGTCTATCTGTTCCTCCCGCTCGCGCACGCCTTCGCGCTGCTGATCCAGCTCGCATCCGTCGACACAGGTACGACGATCGCCTACTACGGCGGCGACACGAAGCTCGTCGTCCCCGAGATCATGGAGGTCAAGCCGACCTACCTGCCGTCGGTGCCGCGCATCTTCGAGAAGCTCTTCACGCTCGCCCAGCAGCAGCTCCCCGCCGAGGAGATCTCGGCGATCCGCGAGATCGGCGGCCGCATCCAGGATCTCGAGCGCCAGGGCGAGCCCGTCCCGGACGAGCTGCGCGCCCAGTTCGCGCCCTACGAGGCCAAGGCCGACTTCGTCAAGAGCCTGTTCGGCGGGCGCCTGCGCGAAGCGGTCACCGGGGCCGCCCCCATCTCCCAGGAGATCCTCGAGTTCTTCTATGGCGCGGGCGTGCCCGTCATGGAGGGCTACGGGATGACCGAGACGGCCACGGTCGCCACGACCTCGACGCCGGAGCACCATCGCTTCGGCTCGGTCGGCCGGCCGCTGCCGGGCGTCGAGGTGCAGATCGCCGACGACGGCGAGATCCTCATCAAGGGCGCCAACATCTTCGGCGGCTACTGGAAGAACGACGACGCGAGCTTCGGCTCGATCACCGACGGCTGGCTGCACACCGGGGACGTCGGGCGCGTCGACGAGGACGGATACGTCTACATCACGGGCCGCAAGAAGGACATCATCATCACCGCCGGTGGCAAGAACCTCACGCCGGCGAACCTCGAGAACGACCTCAAGCAGACGCGCTGGGTCTCGCAGGCCGTGATGCACGGGGACCGCCGGCCGTTCCCCGTGATGCTGATCACGCTCGACGACGAGGAGATGGTCCCCTGGGCGACCGAGCACGGGATCGAGGACACCTCGCCCGCCGCGCTCGCCCACGACCCGCAGGTGCTCGCGCTCGTCCAGGCCGAGCTCGACCGCGCCAACGAGAAGTACGCGCAGGTCGAGCAGGTCAAGAAGTTCTTCATCCTCGACCACGACCTCTCGCAGGAGACCGGTGAGCTCACGCCGACGCTGAAGGTCAAGCGCAACATCGTCAACGAGAAGTACGCCGCCGACTTCGACGCCCTCTACGGCGGCTAGGCGCGGCGATCCCACTCGACGGCTCCGGCGCGGACGCGCTGCACCGGAGCCGTACTCTTCTTCCCGTGCGGACGGATCCCACCGACAACGGCGGCCTCTTCGTCGGGCGCCGCCCCGGCACGAAGCCGGTGCACTACCGCACGCAGCCGGTCGAGGCCGACGCGCGGCGGCGCAAGCGCGACACGCTGCTCGCCGGGCTGATCCTCGCGGCGATGGTGTTCGTGAACCTGCTGTTCTGGGGTCCGATCCCGGTCGGCTGGTTGTGGATCGTCTCGCACATCCCGTTCCTGGTGAACCACATCTTCTTCGCCCTCGTCGTCGCGTTCGTCGGCATCCTGCTGACGCTGATGGGAGCGCTCGTCGTGCTCAAGCAGCTCGACCGGGCGTGGATCCTCGTGCGGCGCGCGGCCGGCGTCGACCAGCGCAGCGGCGTGATCGGGCGTGTCTTCCTCTACACGGCGATCATCGGCTCGACGCTGTTCTCGCTGTGGCTGATCTTCGGCGGCGGCCTCGCCCAGTCGCTGAACCCGCCCCCGTCGTGAGCTGATGGGCCTGCTCGATCACTACAAGCAGTTCGAGGAGATGACCGACGACGAGGTCAGCGCGAAGCTGCGCGAGGACGCCGACGAGCGCCGCCGCAAGGCGCTCGCCATCGTCGACGCGCTCGACCTCTCGCGCACGACCTGGCCGGACTACCCACCGTCGGCGGTCGTCAACGCGATCACGTTCGTCGCCCGGCGCGGCCTGCACCGCTACATGGAGGCCGCGCACGAGCTGCGCGCCGAGCTCGCCCACCACCGCGACGTCACGCCGGAGCGCATCGTGCTGGGCGACGG
>JADGPM010000182.1 GCA_017882425.1 Solirubrobacteraceae bacterium | reverse complement strand
CACCGCCGACCGTCAGATCACGACCGCACCCGCGCCGAATTCCGCACGGAACTTACGGCCGGATGTACTAGCCGCGCCCCGCCAGCGCGACGTCCGCCAGCAGGTCCGCGCCCAGCCGTGGCAGCACGACCGACGCGCGCAGCGCCTCAGCGGCGCGTCTGCCGCGCACCCTGATGGACCGGTGCGCATCCGGGTGGCGGCGGACGGTCGTCAGCAGATCGTGCAGATCCCAGAGCTGGTCGAACGCGAGCAGCTGCGTCCCGGCGGCGATGCCCGGGCGCTCGAGCGGACCCTGGGCGAGGACGAGCAGGCCCGCGGCGAGCGCGGTGCCGATGCGGTCGCGCGGGGCCACGCCGCGCTCCTCGCGCAGGTCGATGGCGACGTCGCAGCGTGCGAGCAGGTCGGCGAGCCGCGCGTCGTCCGCGCCGCCGGCGAGGTGCAGAACGTCGAAGTCGTGCTTGACCGGCTGGAGCAGCTCGTCGCGCACCGCGCTCGTCGGCCCGTCGAAGAAGATGCGCGGCGGCACGCGCGGGTCCTGCACCGGGGCGAACAGGGCGTCGGCGACCGGGAACGGCTCGACCCGCCAGGGCTCGGCGCCGGCGCGCCGCCCGACCGCCTCGCTCGCGGCCAGCACGCGGTCGAAGCCGGCCAGGGCGGGGCCGGCGGCGGGCTCCGGCGCCATGACGAGCCATGCGGCGCTCAGCGCGCCGAGCCCGCGGAGCGCCGCGCCCTCGCCGGGCTCGGGGTCCAGTGCGAGCACCACGTCCGGCTCGGCGCGCTCGACCGCCGCGCGCAGCCGATCGGCGTCGGGCTCGACCGGCCGCTCCACCCACGTGACCTCGCAGCCGGGGGTGTCCTGCGGCGGCAGACACGTGCCGAGCTGACCGCGGCGGCCGACGAGGGCGAAACGCGTTGACCGTGGCACCGGCCTAGCATATGAACGACCTGTGAACGTCTGCCTGCTGTCAGCTGCGCCCGCCGGTGACGACGCCTCCGACCCGCTGGTCCAGCTGCCGCGCAGGTTCGCCGCGCGCCCCGGGAACGACGTCGTCCTGGCGCTGCCCGAGCGCCCGCGCGAGAATGCCCGCGGCGCCGTCCGCGTGGCCGGTGTCGGCGACCTCGCCGGTACTCGTTTCGACGTCGCGCTCGCGCTCGGCTGGCGTGCCGCGGCCCGCCTCTACGAGATCGACGCGCAGCGCTACGCGCTGTTCGTCCCCGGACTCGACCACCGCACGCTCAACGCCGCCGAGGCCGACCGGATCCTCGCGACGCTCGCCATCGACCTGCCGCTCGACCTCGTCGCCGGCGCGGAATGGATCGCCGCGGAGCTGCGCGAGCTGAGGCCCGAGGCGCGCGTGCTGCCGGTCGCTCCGGGCATCGACCGTGAGCTGTTCGCCGCGTCGTCCACCGCTCCCACGGACGGGGCCCTGCGCATCCTCCTCGACGGCCGCAGCGGCTCCGCGGCGGCCGGGGAGGCCGCCGCCCGGGCGATGCGCACGCCACCCGCGCAGATCACGATGCTCTCGGCCGCTGAGGACGGCGCGGCCCGCGCCGCGCGCTACCGCGAGGCCGACGTGCTCGTCCAGCTCGACGCACAGCTCGGCGCGCTCGGCGCGCCGCTGGAGGCCATGGCTGCAGGCCTGCCCTGCGTCGTCGCGGCCGGACCGGACGCAGCCGACCTGCCGGGGGACGGCGTCGCTCTCGTCCCGGCCGGCGACGCGGCGGGCGCGGCCCGCGCGCTCGACCGGCTCGCCGCCGACCCGGTCCACCGCGCCGAGCTGGCAGCCGGCGCCCTGGCCGGCGGAGGGGCCTGGCCGACCTGGGACGACGCGGCGGCGAGGCTGGAAGCGGCCCTCGCCACGATCCTCGCCGAGCCCCCGCCGCCCGCGGCGCTCGTCCCGCGGCGCCTGCTGGCGGACGCGGACGCCGCGGTCAGCCTCTTCGGGACCGAGTTCAAGCGCGTGATCGGCGCCTACGAGCGGCTCGAGAGCGACGAGCTCGTGCGCGCGGGGACGGCGCTGCGCTCGGCCTACCGCTCCGCGCGCCTGGCGGGCGTGCGCCGCGCCGCGAGCCCGCTCGTCGTCCGCGCCAAGAAGCGCATGGGCTCCGGGGACTGACGGGCGCGCCGTCAGCGCCTGACCGCGCGCACGGTCATCAGCAGGTGGTAGTCCGGGTCGTCGCGCTCGAGGTCGGCGGCGTCCAGGTCCTCGGCGGCGAGCCCGTAGAGGAAGGCGGCCGCGGTCCGGACGTTGCCGTGGCGGCGGACCTCGACGTTCGCCGCGCCGTACGCCGCGGCGAACAGGTGCTCGACGCCTCGCGCCGTGAAGCGCCACCAGTCGCCCCATGCCGCGTCGTCGACACGGCTCACCTGGCTCATGCCCGGGAGCGTCGCGAGCAGCACGCCGCCCGGCGCGAGCGCCCGGCGCGTCCCGGCGACCGCCGCGCCGACGTCGGCGATGAACTGGAGCGTCTGCGTGCAGATGAAGCAGTCGAACGCGCCCTCGGGGATCCCCTCGCCGCTGACGAGATCCCCGACGAGCGTGGCGTCCGGGTTGCCGCTCGCGGCATAGAGGACGTCCGAGCTCGACACCTCGCCGCCGCCGTACCACTGCGTGTACGTGCTCTCGGCGACCTCGAGCACGCGGCCGCGCACGTCCACCGCATGCTCGCGCAGGAAGCGCTCGATGTACCAGCGGTCGATCGGGCGCCCGCGCTCGAAGCCGAACTCCCGGCTCACCGGCTCGGGCGGGAGCACCGGGAGGCGCTGATCGCGCCTCCCACGTCGCAGCGGTGAGCGCATCGCGCCACGGTAGCGTCGACGGTGGATGATCGACGACATGAGCATCGCCGGCGCGCCGGCCGTCTGCGCCGGCGACGCGTGAGCGCCCCCCGGCGCACCCTCACGCTCGTCGCGTGCATCATCGGCTCGGCGATCGTGTTCATCGACTCGACGGTCGTGAACGTCGCGCTGCCGTCGATCTCGCGGGACCTGCACGCGACGCTGGCCCAGCAGCAGTGGGTCGTCGAGGGCTACCTGCTGATGCTCGGCTCGCTCGTGCTCGTCGGCGGTTCGCTCGGCGACGTGCTCGGGCGCCGCAGGGTGTTCGCCGCGGGCGTGGCGGGGTTCGGCGTCACGAGCGCGCTGTGCGCGCTGGCCCCGACGATCGGGGTGCTGATCGCGGCCCGGACGCTCCAGGGCCTCGCCGGCGCGCTGCTCGTGCCCTCGTCGCTCGGCATCATCGCCGCGCTCTACGAGGGGGACGAGCGCGGCTGGGCGATCGGGCGGTGGACCGCGGCCACCAGCGCGATGATCGCGTTCGGGCCGCCGCTCGGCGGGCTGATCGTCGATGGGGCCTCGTGGCGCTGGGTCTTCCTCATCAACATCCCGCTCGTCCTGGTGACGCTCGTGGTCCTCGCACGCGCGATGCCGGCGTTCCCCGGGGACGGCCGCCACGTCGACGTGCTCGGCGGGGTGCTCTGTGCGCTCGGCCTCGGAGGCCCCGTGTGGGCGCTGATCGAGCAGCCGGCGCGGGGCTGGGGCGCACCGGGCGTCTGGGCGCCGCTGGCGGGCGGCCTGCTCCTCCTGGGCCTGTTCGTGCTCCACGAGCGCCGCGACCCCGAGCCGATGCTCCCGCCGGCACTGTTTCGCTCGCGCGCCTTCAGTGTGGCGAACGCGACGACGCTCGCCGTCTACGCCGGCCTCGGCGCCGCGACGTTCTTCGTCGCGCTGTTCCTCCAGCAGGTCGCGGGCTACAGCGCGCTGGGGGCGGGCGCCGCGCTGCTGCCGCTCTCGCTGATGCTGATCCTGCTGTCCTCGCGCTGGGGTGCGCTGTCGGCGCGGGTCGGCCCGCGCCCGCTGCTGGGCGCCGGCCCGCTGATCGCCGCCTGCGGGCTGCTGCTGTACCTGCGCGTCGACGCGCACGCCGACTACCTCACGCAGGTGCTGCCCGCCGCGCTCGTGTTCGGTCTCGGGATGTCGATGGTCGTCGCGCCGGTGACGACGACCGTCCTGGGCGCCGCGCCGACGGCGCTGGCCGGCACGGCGAGCGGCGTCAACAACGCGACCGCGCGCGTCGCCGCCCTGCTGGCGATCGCCGCGGTCGGGGCGATCGTCGCCTCCGGGTTCGCCGCGAGGCTGGAACGCGACCTGCGCGGCGTGGCCCTCGACGGGCCGGCGCGCGCGACGATCGCGCAGGCCGAGCGCCGCCCGCTGCGCCCGGTCGAGGCGCCCCGGGCGAGTCGCGCCGCGCAGCGGTTCACCGCGGCCCAGGACGACGCGACGCTCGTCGCCTTCCACCGCGGGATGCTCGTCAGCGCGCTGCTCGTGGCGCTCGGCGGCCTGCTGGCGCTGGCCCTGCTCCCGCGCCACCCGGCACGCCCGCATCCGGCCTGATCCGCCATCCTTGCGAGCGATGCGCGACCGCCTGACCGTCACCCCAGAGCGCTACCACCAGATCGCCACGGCGGCGCTGGTGCTGCTCACGATGATCGTCTTCACGGGTGCCGCGGTACGCGTGACCGGCTCGGGGCTCGGGTGCCCGACGTGGCCGAAGTGCTCGCAGACGGGGCTCTACAACCCCTCGGGGATCCACGGGATCATCGAGTTCAGCAACCGCCTGTTCACGTTCCCGGTGAGTCTTGCGGCGTTCGCCGCCGCCTTCTTCGCCTTCTTCCGCGCGCCCCGCCGGACCGACCTGTGTGTGCTGGGCGTGCTGCTGCCGCTCGGCGTCATCAGTCAGGCCGTCCTCGGCGGCCTGACCGTCCTGTACGACCTGCGCCCCGGCTTCGTCATGGGCCACTACGGGCTGTCGATCCTGATCATCGTGGCCGCCTGGGCGCTCTTCTGGCGCTCGAAGCCCGGCTACGAGGACGGCCTGATCGAGCCGGGCGCGCGCGATCGACTGACGATGTGGGCCGCGCGGCTGCTGCTGCCGCTCGGCGCGCTGACCGTGCTGGCCGGCACCGCGGCGTCGGCCGCCGGGCCGCACGGGGGCGGCAAGGGCACCCACGACCTCATCAAGCGCCTCTACGTCAAGGGCCCGGACACGCTCGACTGGGCCGTCACGAATCACGGGACGGTCGCGGCGCTGCTGGGCATCGCGACGCTGATCGCGCTGGCGATCGCCTATGCCCGCGACGCGAGCCGGCAGCTGCTGACCGCGCTGGCGACCGTCGCCGTGCTGCTCGCGCTGCAGGGCGGGCTGGGCATCATCCAGTACTCGCTGAAGCTCCCGACCGGGCTCGTGTGGACCCACGTGGTGATGGCCACGCTCACGTGGGTCGCGCTGCTGTGGGTGTGGAGCGCCGCCGGCACGCCCGTCGGCGCACCGGCGGCGGAGCCCACGGTTGCTAGCGCCTCCCCGCCTCGCGCGTCGGCAGCGACACCTTCGCGCTGAGCACGCGCAGGCTGAACGAGCCGTTCGACGGGCGGAAGGTCGGGGCGTCGCGCCCGACCAGCTCGACCTTCACCCTGTGGCCCTTCGCGAAGCGCCAGGCGTTGCCGTTGTAGCGGATCGTCGTCGTCGCCCCGGCCGGGACGCGCGTCACCGAGCGGTCGACGAGGCGCTGCGTCTTGGCCTTCGGGTCGACGTCCCACAGGCGGGCGATGATCTGCGCCGTCGCGCTCGCCTTGGAGTGCTTCAGCGTGATCGT
>JADGPM010000181.1 GCA_017882425.1 Solirubrobacteraceae bacterium | reverse complement strand
GGGCCATGGGCCGGACTCCGGGTCGAGGTGTGACTCGAGCCGACGCGCCGGGACAGAAAAACGACCCGCCCCGGGCAGGTCGACCGGAGGCGAGTGTAGCGCGATGCGCGCGGCGGTGTACCTGAGGACGTGGGCGGCATTCCGGCCGCCCCGCGCCCGATACTGCAACCGGGGCCGAGCCGGCGCTTCAGCCGCCGTTCAGCTTCGCGCGTCACCCTTCCCGCCCGTGCCACTCACCTCGTCGCCACTGCGCAATCGCCTGCCGATGGTCGCCGCGTGGCTGACGGCCGCCGTCGGTGTCGTGAACGTGCTCAGCGCGATCACGCCGAGCGTCCACGAGCGGATGCACCTGCTCACCGCCATGGCGCCCGACGGCATGCCGGCGTGGGCGCACGTGCTCGCCGTCCCGCTCGGCGTCGCCCTGCTCGTCCAGGCGAGGGCGCTCGCGCTGCGCCGCCGGCGCGCGCTCGTCCTGTCGATCTGGCTGCTCGTCGCGCTCGGCGCGCTGAACCTCCTGAAGGGCCTCGACGTCGAGGAGGCCCTCCTGAGCTGGGCGCTCGCCGGGCTGCTCTTCTGGGGCCGCACGGCCTTCTACGTGCGCTCGGAGGTCGGGACGCTCCCCGCGGCGCTGCGCGGCGCCGCCCTGGTCGCCTGCGCGACCGTCGCCACGGCGCTCGTCGCAGTGCTCGCCGCCGCGCACTGGGCGACGCCGCACGGCGGCGTGCTGCTCGACGTCCGCGAGGCGCTGGGCCTGCTCACGCTGACCGGCGGCCCGATGGCGCTCGGCGGGCCGTTCGAGTTCCTGCCCTGGGCCCTCGGCATCCTCGGCGTCGGCGCCCTGATCGCGATCGCCGCCATCCTCTTCCGCCCGCTGCGCGGCTCGCAGGCCCAGTGCCCGGCCGAGCACGGCGAGGCGTGCGCGCTCGTGCGCGAGCACGGCACCGACACGCTGAGCTACTTCAAGCTGCGCCGCGACCTCTCGCACCTGTGGTCCGCCGACCGTCGCGCGTTCCTCGCCTACCGCGTCGAGCACGGCGTCCTGGTCGTCTCCGGCGATCCCGTCGGCGAACCCGCCGCGATCCCCGAGCTGCTGCGCGACGCGCTGGCGTTCGCCGACCTGCACGGCCTGCAGATCGCCGTCGTCGGAGCGAGCGCCGGCTTCGCGGAGACCTGCGCGACGCGCGGGCTGCGTTCGTTCTACCTGGGCGACGAGGCCGTCGTGGAGACCGGCGGCTTCACGCTCGAGGGCAAGAGGATCAAGAAGGTCCGTCAGGCCTGCCACCGCCTGAAGAAGTCCGGGTTCAGCTGCGAGCTGCGCGAGCTCGGGTCGCTGTCGGCGGCGGAGGTCGACGCGCTCGACACCGTCACGGACCGCTGGCGTGACGGCGAGCCCGAGCGCGGCTTCTCGATGGCGATGGAGGGCCTGCACGGCGACCACCTCGCCGACACGCTCGTCGTCATCGCGCGCGACGCCGAGGGCACGCCGCGTGGCTTCCTGCACTTCGTCCCCGCCTTCGGGCGTCCGGCGCTGTCGCTGAGCGCGATGCGCCGCGACCCCGATACGCCCAACGGCATCGTCGACTACATGATCGTCCAGGCGATCGAGCTCGCACGCGAGCGCGGCATCGAGGAGCTCTCGCTGAACTTCGCGGCGTTCGCCAGGTGGCTGCACAGCCCTGAGACGGCGCTCGAGCGCCTCGCCGGCCGCGCGCTCGCGATCCTCAACCCCTGGTTCCAGATCGAGAGCCTCTACAGCTTCAACGCGAAGTTCTTCCCGCGCTGGGAGTCCCGCTACCTGCTCCACCAGGGGGCGATGAGCCTGCCGCGCGCGACCGTCGCCGCACTGCAGGTCGAGGGCCAGCTGCCGATGCGCATGCCTGCGCCGGTGCGCCGTGCGGTGCGCGCGCTGGGCTAGCTGCGGCTGCGGTCTCGCTCAGGCGAAGTGCGCGACGCTGGCCAGCCCCACGATGAGGCTGTAGACGGCGAACGGCGTCAGGGTGCGCGTCTCGAAGTAGCGCACCAGGAAGCGGATCGAGATGTAGGCGGTGATCCCGCAGATGAGGAACCCCACCGCGACCTGACCGTGGATGTGATCACCGGCGGACCCGGCGAGGCTGGGCAGCTTGAGGACTCCGGCGGCGAGGATCACCGGGGTGGCCAGCAGGAACGCGAACCGCGCGGCGTCCTCGTGGCTCAGGCCGCGCCACAGACCGCCGACCATCGTGATGCCCGACCGGCTGATGCCCGGCAGCAGCGCCCCGATCTGGAGCAGGCCGATCCGCACGCTGTCGCCGACCGTGACGTGTGCGAGGCGAGCGTCGGAGGCCGCCGCGAGCGCGAGCTCCTCGGCGCTGCGCGTGCCGCCGGACTGCGCCCGCTGGAACGCCTCGGCCTCGGCGGCATCCGCCGCGATCGATGCCCGGCGTCGAAAGCGCTCACCGGCGAACAGGATCAGGCCGTTGAGGAGCAGGAAGATGCTGGCCGCCAGGGGCTTGGCGAAGATCGTGCGGAACGTGTGTTCCAGGGCCAGGCCCGTGATGCCCACAGGGATCGTGGCGATGATGATGAGCCAGGCCAGCCTGGCATCGGCGTCGTCCTCGGGCAGACTCCGCGTTCGCACGACGGCCCCCACGGTGCGGAAGAACCCCGAGATGATGCGGACCCAGTCGGCGCGGAAGAACCAGAGCAGCGCGAGCGCCGTCGCGACGTGCAGCGCGACGATGTAGGCCAGATAGAACGAGGTCTCGCTGCTCCCCTGGGAGGACTGCGTGACGAGTGTCTGCCAGCTTCCTCCGAACCAGGCCGGGACGAGCACCGAGTGCCCGAGGCTCGAGATCGGGAAGAGCTCCGTGACGCCCTGGACGACCGCGATGACGATGGCTTGAAGGTAGGACACGCCCGCACCCTAGTGGGGCGCGAGAGGTCTACGCGCGGCCTGCCGCCTGCGGGTCGAGCCGCGTCATCGTGACGCCGGCGTCGAGGCTCGAAGTCGCCCGGCCGCGGTAGACACCCTTGACCGGCGGCACGTCGGCGTAGAAGCGGCCGTGGCCGATCTTGACGTGGGTCTCCCCGGCGAGGCGGCGGTTCGTCGGATCCGCGCCGACCCAGACGGGCTCGCCGCGGCCGTCGGTGCCGGGGATCAGCGCCTCGATCCAGGCGTGCGTGTCGAGCTCGAGCGAATCCGACCCGCCGTCCTCGCGCGCGGCCCACAGGTAGCCCGAGACGTAGCGCGCCGCGATGCCGTGGCGGCGCAGCAGCACGAGGCCGAGGTGGACGAAGTCCTGGCAGACGCCCGCGCCCGCGTCGAGCAGGTCGTTGATCGTCGAGCCGACGTAGGTCGCGCCGCGGCGGTACTCGAAGCGATCGGGGACGAGCTCGCAGAGCAGGCGCAGCGTCGCGAGCGGGCTGCTCGCGCGCAGCTGCTGGTCGAGGTCGTCCAGGACGCCCTCGAGGTGCTCGTCCTGCCACGGGAGCAGGTACTCGCCGCCGGCCTCGACGTAGCCCGTGCTCTTGAGCGCGTTCCAGGGACCGGCCGGCGGCTCCGGCGGGTCGGAGGTGACGACGCGCGCGCGCACGTCGATCGTCAGCGACTCGTGCGCGGTGGGGATCCCGAACTCGAGGACCTCGGTGCCGAAGTAGTCCAGGTGCCGGCTGACCCGTGTCTCCGGGTCGATACGGACGTGGAACTCGTCGCAGCGCTGGTTGGACGTCGTCGCCGGGCGCACGCGCAGCGCGTTGAGGTTGTCGGTCACCGAGTCGTCGTAGCGGTACTCGGTCAGGTGGCGGATCGAGAAGTGCATCGGAGTGTCCTCAGACGACGGTCGTGCCGCGGTGCCGGGCGGCCCCGGCGAAGTAGCGATCGGCGAGATCGGCGTCGACGCGCACGAGCTCGTCGCGCACCGCCTCACAGGTCGCGCCGATCTCCGCGCTGTCGGCAAGGGTACGGCGCTGGAAGTCCAGGTCGGCCGCCAGGCGGCTCAGGCGCAGCACCGGCTCGGAGTTGCGCGGGCTCGTGTCGGCGCTCTCGAGCGCGTCGTGGAGCGAGTCGACGCAGGCCGCCACGCTGTCGGGATAGGCGCGCTCGAACAGCAGGAAGCGGGCCACCGGCCGGGCGTTGGGCGGCGCGGGGACGGCGCGCCGATAGGCCTGGAAGCCGCCGACCGCCTGCAACAGCGCAAGCGCGTGGCCGCCGCCCTCGATCGCGTCGGCGCTCGGCGGGAAGGCCACGTGCAGCATGCGCAGGACCATGTCGGCCGTCTCGATGAAGCTGCCCGCGTCGAGAAAGGACTTGGCCTCGTCGCGCAGCATCGTGCGGTCGCCGAGCCCGCCGATGAGCGCCGTGCGCTCCTTGATGTACTTGCACGCCAGGTAGGGGCCCGCCGGCGCCAGCCAGGAGGACGGGTCGTCGCCGCGCAGCGTCAGCGCCGTCGTGTTGATCGCCTCCCACATGTCGGCGCTGATCACGTCGCGCACGGTCCGAGCACCCTCGCGCGCGCGCTCGACGCTCGAGACCATCGAGTTGCGCGTCTTGGCATCGAGCGTCAGGCGCTGGAGCGCCTCGAGGCGCTGGACGCGCTCGCCCTCCTCGCCGGAGCCGAGCATCGCGAGCAACTCGTTCCACCCGAGCACGACGCCCGGCTCGGCGTCCGGCTGACCCTGGAGCTCGACCTGGAAGACGCCGTCGACGACGCGCGCGGTGAACTCGGCGCGCGCGAGGTTGCGGCCCAGCCAGTACAGCTCCTGGGCGATGCGGGCTAGCACGAGCGCTCCTGCTGCTGCTGCTGCGCCTGGCCCGTCCAGCCGCCGTAGCGCAGGTCGGGGAGCGCCGGCGGCAGCGGCTCGGGCAGCGTGGCGTCGACGGGCTCGTCGCCGTCCTCCCCGCCCAGGACCCAGGTGTCCTTCGACCCCCCGCCACGCGAGGAGTTGACGATCATCGACCCCTCCTCGAGCGCCACGCGCGTCAGCCCGCCCGGGACGATGTCGATCCGCTCGCCGAAGACGGCGAACGGGCGCAGGTCGACGTGGCGCGGGTGCAGCCGGCCGTCGGGGCCGGCCGTCGGGACGGTCGAGAGGTGCACGACCTCCTGGGCGATCCAGCGCTCGGGATGGGCGCGCAGCTCGATCGAGAGCCGCGCGAGCTCCTCGTCGCTCGCGGCCGGGCCGATCGTCACGCCCTTTCCTCCGGACTCGCCGGTCGGCTTGACGACGAGCTCGCCGATGCGCCCCAGCACGTGCTCGAGCTGCTCGGGGTCGCTGAGCAGATAGGTGCGCACGTTCTCCAGGTGCGGCTCCTCCCCGAGGTAGTAGCGGATCATCTCGGGGACGTAGTGGTAGACGGCCTTGTCGTCGGCGACGCCGGTTCCCAGCGCGTTGGCGATCGCGACGGTCCCGGCGCGGTAGGCGCGGACCAGGCCGGGGACGCCGAGCATCGAGTCGGGGCGGAACTCGAGCGGGTCGATGAAGTCGTCGTCGAGCCGCCGATAGACGGCGTGGACGCGCTTGAGCCCGGCCGTCGTGCGCATGTAGACGACGTCGTCGCGCACCACGAGGTCGGAGGCCTCGACAAGCTCCACGCCCATCTGCCGCGCGAGGAACGCGTGCTCGAAGTAGGCGGAGTTCAGCGGCCCCGGCGTCCACACGACGACGGTCGCCTCGGTGTCCGCCGACGGCGAGACCGAGCGCAGCGCCGCGAGCAGCAGCTGGGGGTAGTGGTCGACCGGGCGCACGCGGTAGGAGCCGAACAGGCCCGGGACCAGGCGCGCCATCGCGGCACGGTTCTCCAGCACGTAGGAGATCCCCGACGGCGTGCGCACGTTGTCCTCGAGCACCTTCCACGTCCCGTCGCTGTCGCGCACGAGGTCGCAGCCGGCGACGTGGCAGTAGACGCCGCCCGGCGGGCGGATGCCGTGCACGGCGCGCGCGAAGTGCGAGCGGCCGGCGATGAGCTGCCAGGGCACGATCCCCTCACGGACGATCTCGCGACCGTGGTAGACGTCGTCGACGAAGTGGTTCAGCGCGCGGATCCGCTGCGCGAGGCCCTGCTGCAGGTCGTGCCACTCGGCGCCGGTGATGATCCGCGGAACGAGGTCGAGCGGGAACGGCCGCTCGCGCGACGGGCCGTCCTCGCCGGCCGTCTCGAACGTGATGCCCTGCTGGAGGAAGATCGCGTCGCGCCGGCGCCCGGCGTCCGTGAGACCCTCACGGCCGAGCCGCTCGAGGCCGGCGATGAGCGCGCCCGCGGCGGGCCGCGGCGTCCCGCCCGGCTCGAACAGCTCGTCGCGGAACGGGGCGCGCGGGACGTACGCGTCCTGGTCGTCGCTGGTCACCGTCTCGGACTCCACCCGTGCATTCTCCCGCTCGGAGGGCTCGCGTGGCATCGCCCTGTGGGCGAATCTCCGCGCACAGCGTTCGCCCGCCGGGCGAACGGGCGCCCTGAGCCCTGCGCGTACTACGCTGCGGCGCGATGAACGTCGCGCGCCAGGCCCGCACCGGTGGGGCCCGCGCGCCGCGCCCCGCGCTCGCCTCGTTCCTCGGCGTCTTCTCCGCGACGCTGCTCTGCTTCCTGGCGATCGGCGCTGTGCTGCCGGTGCTGCCGCGCTATGTGACGGGTCCGATCGGCGCCGGTGACATCGCCGTCGGCATCGTCATCGGCGCGTTCGCGATCACGGCGCTCGTCAGCCGCCCGCTCGGCGGGCGACTGGCCGACACGCGCGGGCGCAAGGCCGTGCACACGTGGGGCATGCTCGTCTGCGTCCTCGGCGGCGCGCTCCTGTTCCTGCCGTTCGGGGTGCCTGGCCTGCTGCTCGCGCGGCTGGTGGTCGGCTTCGGCGACGGGTGGGTCTTCACTGCCGGCGTCACCTGGATCGTCGACCTCGCGCCGGCGGCGCGCCGTGGCCAGGCGATCGGGGTCTTCGGCCTGGCGATCTGGGGCGGGCTGACGTTCGGCTCGGTCGTCGGCGAGGGGTTCTACGCGCTAGGCGGCTACGACGCGGTCTGGGCGTTCGCGACCGTCGCGCCACTGTTCGGGGTCCTGGTCGCGCGCACGATCGACGAGGGCACCGCGCACGTGCAGCCCGTCGAAGAGGAGCTGGCGGCCGCCGAGATGGGGCTGAGGACCGGGCCGCAGGGCCCCGCGGCCGGCGCCGACGGGGCCTCGGCCGCGGAGCACGGCCGGCGGCGCTGGATCCCGCGCGAGGCCGTCCGGCCGGGCGTCGCGCTCGCGCTGGCGAACGTCGGCTACGGCACGATGGCGGGCTTCGTCGTGCTGCTGCTCGACCAGCGCGGCATCGGGCACGGCGCGGCGACGTTCACGATCTTCGCCGGGTCCGTCGTCCTCAGCCGACTCGTCGTCGGCACGTTGCCCGACCGGATCGGGCCGCGCCGCAGCGCGTTCGGCGCCGGGCTCGTCCAGGCCTGCGGGCTGGCCATCGTCGGGGCGGCCCACTCCTGGCCCGTGGCGATCGTCGGCGCCGTCGTCATGGGTGCCGGGATGTCCCTCGTCTTCCCCTCGCTCGCCCTGATCGTCGTGCGCCGTATCGGCGAGGACCGCCGCGGCGCGGCGATGGGTGCGTTCACCTCGTTCTTCGACCTCGGCGTCGGCCTCGGGGCGCCGTTCGCGGGCCTCGTCGCCTCGCTCGGCGGCGGCGGGAACTACCCGGCGGCGTTCTACGCCGGCGCCGCACTCTGCGCGCTCGGCGCGTGCATCGGGTTCGTCTCGAGCCGCGGCGTGGCGGCTGCGCAGGCCTAGATCACTCATCTACCTTCCCCGCTGTGAGCACGCGCATCCTCGCCATCACGCACCCCGGCGGCGGCACGAGCGGCGTCTTCCACGACGGCGCACGGGCGGCCGGGCGGACGATCGAGGAGTGGACGCCGGCCGAGCGGGCCGAGCCGCCGCGACCGCTCGAGGCGTACGGCGGACTGCTCGTGCTCGGCGGCGAGCAGAACGTCTGCGAGCAGGATCGCTTCCCCTACCTCACCGCCGAGCTCGAGGTGGTCGGCCACTGGCTGGCCGGCGGGCTGCCGCTGCTCGGCGTCTGCCTGGGCGCCCAGCTGATCGCGCAGGCGGGGGGCGGCGCCGTCGTGCGCGCCACCGAGCGCGAGCTCGGCTGGCTGCAGGTCGAGCGCCTGCAGGCCGGCGCAGGTGACCCGCTCCTGGGCTTCGGCGGGCAGCGCTTCACGGCGCTCCAGTGGCACAGCTACGCGGTCGAGCCGCCGCCCGGCGCGGTCGCGCTCGCGCGCAGCCCGGTCTGCGTGCAGGCCTACCGCCGCGGCGCGGCGTGGGGCGTGCAGTACCACCCCGAGGTCACACCGCAGATCCTCGAAGAGTGGATCGCCGAGCTGCTCGCCGACCCGGGTGAGGTCAGCGCCGAGCAGACGGCGGAGCGGCTTCGCGCCGGGGTGCGGGACGGCTCGCTGGAGCGCTGGAACGCCCATGGGCGGGAGCTGTTCGCGCGCTTCGCGGCGCGGGTGGGCTGACCCCCGGGCCCAGCAGGGTCGTGCGCCTGCTCCAGGCGATCGCCGGCGCCTCGACGAACCGCCAGCTGAGCCATCCGAGCAGCAGCGACACGGGCAGGCCGACGGCGAGCGCGCCGAGCGGCGAGACCGGCATCAGGCCATCGGCGCGCAGCGCGAGCAGGACCGGCACATGCCACAGGTAGAGCCCGTAGGAGATCCCGCCGACCCAGGCCAGCGGGCGCCAGCCGAGCGCGCGCGGCGGGCGCGCCGAAGCGACGGCGACGATCGCGGCGAACCCGACGGCGGCGGGGAGGTCGCGGACGACGCGCAGGCGCAGCGCCAGCCCGCTGCCGGCGACGGCGTGGGCGTGCAGCCAGCCGTCCGCGAGGACGAGGACCACGCCGCCGGCGAGCAGCCAGCCGGCGGTCCGGCGTGCGGGCGTGAGCCGGTCGGCGAGCACCGCGGCGAGCATCCCGAG
Source organism: Solirubrobacteraceae bacterium (assembly GCA_017882425.1). Classification (GTDB taxonomy): domain Bacteria; phylum Actinomycetota; class Thermoleophilia; order Solirubrobacterales; family Solirubrobacteraceae; genus F1-60-MAGs163. Next base: position 1,446 of record JADGPM010000181.1, on the reverse strand, counting down.
CGCGAAGTACGGCAGCATCGCCGGCAGGCTCTTGGCGAGCGTCTGCCCCGGGATCTCCTGGCGCGCGAGCAGCGCGTTGAACAACAGGCCGCCGGCGATCGCTGCGCAGGGCACGATCGCCTGGCGGGCGCGCGTCGGGCCCGAGCGGAGCGCGAGCCAGCCGAGCAGCGGGAGCACCACGTAGAACGCGGCCTCGACCGCGAGGGTCCACATCGGCGGGTCGAGCGTCAGCACGGTCTGCGGGCTGAGGTTCTGCGCGAAGACGAGGAACAGCGGCAGCTGCCCGACCGGCGGGAGGCGTACGCCGGGCTCGCCGGCCAGCGGCCACAGCAGGACCACCGACCCGAGGATCGCGACGTAGTACGCGGGCACGATCCGGGCCAGCCGGTGCAGCGCGTACACCGCCGTGCGCGGCGTGCGCGCCGGGTCGCTGCGCGCCGCGACCCATGGCCGGAACAGCAGGAAGCCCGAGAGGACGAAGAACAGGACGAGCCCGATCCGCAGTTCGGCGAAGAGGGCGCCGGGGAACGCGCCGCGGCCGGAGGCGGCGCGCACGACGGGCAGCGTGTACAGCCAGGCGTGGAAGCCGAAGACGCTCAGCGCGGCGACTCCGCGCAGTCCGTCGAGCGCAGCGCTGCGGCGGCCCAGCGCCGGCGTCCCCGGCGATGGAGCGCGAGCGGGCACCCGATCGAGGGTAGATGGTCGTACCATCGACGGCGTGTTCCCGCTGTTCGACAGAGGCGACGCCGACCCCGACGTCACGCTGCTGCGCGAGCTGCACGCCGCGCCGCCGCTGCACGAGGCGCGCGAGGCGCTCGCGTTCTGGGAGGGTCGGCTGCAGCGCCTGCCGCGCCGCCGCCTGGCCGCGCGTCGCGAGGCGCGCGAGATGGCCGAGCGCTGGCGCATGCGCGTGCGCGAGGCGGAGCTCGCGGCGTGGGGCGACGGGCCGCTCGCATGGCTGCGGCGCGCGCTCCTGCGACCCCGCCCCGGCGTGGGCCGGATGCTCGACCGGGTGCTGATCGCGGCGACCGCACTGGCGATCACGCTCACCGTCTGCGTGGTCGGCATCGCGTTCGCCGCACTGGCGCTCCTGCACGCGCTCGCCGGCGGCTGAGGACCTCAGCCGATGTGGCTCAGGCGGGACCCGCCTGTTTGTGGCACGCTCCCCCCTCCACCCAGCGTCCAGGAGCATCCAGGTGACTGACGAGCAGCAGCCGGCCGGCGACGACGCCGCGGCGACCGGGAAGATCGAGCCGGTCACGACCACGAAGGAGGCCACTGCGCCGGCCGACCCCGCAGCGACGCCCTGGGACCGCTCCCGCGGCCGCCGGATCGCCGTCCGCAGCCTCGTCGCCCTCGCGACGATCCTCGGCATCCTGTCCGTCTTCGCGACCTGGGCCAACCGCCAGCTGCTCGACACGAACCAGTGGACGAAGACGAGCTCGC
>JADGPM010000180.1 GCA_017882425.1 Solirubrobacteraceae bacterium | reverse complement strand
GAACGTCGGGCGTCGGGCGTCGGGCGTCGGGCGTCGGGCGTTGGGCGTTGGGCGTCGAGCGTTGGGCGTCGGGCGTCGGGCGTCGAGCGTCGAGCGTTGGGCGTTGGGCGTTGGGCGTTGGGCGTCGGGCGTTGGGCGTTGGGCGTCGGGCGTCGGGCGTCGGGCGTCGGGCGTTGAACGTCGAGCGCTGGGCGTTAGACGTTGGGCGTCGGATGTTGGGCGTCGGACGTTAGGCGTCAGACGTTCAGACGAGCGCCGAGCAAACGCCGAACGTCGGACGTCAGGCGTCGGGCGTCAGGCGTCGGAGGCCAGGCGTCGGAGGCCAGGCGTCAGATGCCAGGCGTCGAGCGTCAGACGTCAGACGTCTGGCCTCGAAGCGTCGGGCACCGAGCCGCTGAGCGCGCGGCGCGGTGGGCATCCTCGGAACGTCGGACATCGAAACATCGAAGCATCGAAGCATCGAAGCATCGAAGCATCGAGGATGGAGCATCGGAGCGTCCGGTTGTCTGATGCTCTGGGAGCAGATCTCCGAGGGTAAGGAGATCAGACATCCGTGCTAGTCAGGGCATTGGTAGCGATCCCGGGATCTGCGAAGATCTTGAGGAATGGTTCCGGTCCTGGGATACGAAACTTGTATTCCAATCCGGATCAGTTAAGTGTGTTTACAGAAATCTGGAGCGGCCATGCCGGACCCACCCGAAAAGCTCAAGCGCCTAACGATCGATCTCACAGGTGACGAGCACCGGGTCTTGAAGGCGTACGCAGCTGAGGCGGGCGTGTCCATGCGGGATCTCGTCCTGGAGGTCCTGCGCCGCGAAGGGTTGCTCTCTCGAACCAAGCAAGGAGCCCGACGGTAGCTAGCTAGCAGCGTCCCAACGACGGTCTCCGAAAACGCAAACCCCCCGAAGTTGGAAGCTCGGGGGGAGAAGCGTCTGGGAGACCCAGATCGCCGAGATCGGCACGACCCTCAATTGACCAAGGGGGAACGTGTCGAGCCTAGCGAACGGGGAGGGTCTTGTCAAAGATCTAGGCCTCTCCTGACGCGGGCAGATCTCGGCGCACGCGACCACGTGCGCCATGACCGCGACCACCATCCCCCATAGCGCGCCCACCGGGCGCGGCGACGAGCTCCACGCGCTGGCGGTGCAGCTGTACGGGCTGCTCAGCTCGGGGCACGACGCGCTCGCGTGGAACGTCGACCCGCGCGGCCCGGCGCTGACGGTGGTCGGCGCGGATGGCAAGCGGCGGCCGATCCAGATCGGCGGCGGGGACGCGGGCTCCAGCGCGCCGCCGTGGCAGCGTGCCCGCGAGCTGCGGGAGGGCGGGGTGGAGGTCGATCGCCGGTTCAACCCGTGGGTGCTGGAGCGCCACCTGCGCGGCAAGTACTCGGTGGCGCCGGCGGCGCCGGGTTGGGTGCAGTGGGTCGCGCTCGACATCGACGCGCACCCGGCGCCCGGCGCGCCCGAGCTCGTGGCGCGCCGGCTGGCGAAGGCACGCGCCGATCGCGTGCTCGCGGGGGTGTGGCGCGCGCTCCAGTGCTCGGCCGAGCGCCACCCGCTGGTGCTGCGCTCGCCGGGCGGTGGCTACCACGTGTGGTTCCCGTTGACGCGGGGCCCCAGCTCGTCGAACCCCGAGCACACCTGGCCAGCGCTGGTGGCGCGCGCGTGGTTCGAGCGGCACCTCCTGGCGGCCGGCCTCGAGCTGGCGCCCGGCGTGCTCGAGGTCTTCCCGTCGGGCCGCTGCCTGCGCGCCCCGTGCGGCCTCGGGCAGCAGGTGCTGCAGGCGACGCGGCCCGACGATCCGGACGCGCTGGGCCTGGTGCCGTGGCCGGGCACGATGGCGAGCGCGGAGCGGGTGGACTGGGGAGGCGAGCGGCCGGCGCTGTCGGCCCCGGTCCGGCGGGTGGTGCCGATGGTGCGGGCGTTCGTGGCGCAGTGGGACGCCCAGCGGCGAACGCTCGCCGAGTGGCTCGGCCGCCCCGAGGCGAGCTGGGATCCGGCGTGGGGCTTCCTCGGCTGGCGCGCGGCGCCGGCCGCTGCGAATGAAAAAAATTCGGGTGCGGCCGCCGCGGGGATGGACGGCCGATCCCAAGAATCAGACGATGTCCCTGGCCGCCCACAGGCGGGGGGTACCCCGATCGTGACTCTCCTCGGCCGCGCGGCCAGGCGGTCAGGCTCCGATCCGATCCCCGATCCAAAAAACTCCCCCTCCGCACCGGACGACGATGTCCCTCCGGTCCCCGCGGCCGCCGCCGGGGTTCGCGGTCGGGCCTTCAAGGAGAAGGTCCGGAGGTTGTTGCTGGACGGGATCACCGAGCCCAGCACCCGGCACGACGCCGTGCTCACCCTCGCGTTCTACTGGGCGGCGACCTGTGGGCTCGGGCAGGAGGGGGCGCTGGCGCGGCTCGAAGCGTGGTGCAGGGCCCACCCGCACACCGGCTCGCGGCTCGCGGCCCGCGAGCGCGTGTTTCGCGAGACCTGCCTGCGCGAGGCCCGCCACTACATCACGCACCACGCGGCGCGCTGGCGGTTCCGCGGCCGCGGCGACGGCGGCGGGCTCGCCACGCTGACGCCGGCCGATCAGACGGTGCTCGCCGCGATCGATCCGCGGGTGCGGGGCGAGGTGTCCACGATCCTGGCGTGGCTCGCGGGCCGCGCCGACGGCGACGGGCGGCTCGGCGACCCGGTGCAGATCTCGACCGGGCTGCTCGCGCGGCTGTGCGGCGATCGCCGCATCGACGACGACGGCAAGCGACGGCGGACCACGACGCTCGCGCTCGCCGAGCTGGAGCGACTCGGCGTTTTGACCCTGGCGCACAACTACCGGGTCGGGCAGCGTGGTCGCGTGTGGTCGTGCTGGTACCGGTTCGGTTCGGGCGAGCTGTCGCGCGCCATCGAGCTGCCGGCCGCGGCGTGGGCCGAGCTGGGGCCACCGCCGAGCGCGATCACGCCGGCCGTGGTGCTCGCCGCGCCAGCCGCGGTATCCCTGGAGCCGCCCAGCGCGCCGGTCGTCGTGGTGCGGGTGGTCGGCGAGCGCGCGGTTCCCGAGGGCCTGGTGCGCGTCCTGAGCGATGGCGCGCGGGGTGTGCCACGCACCCTGTTGACGCTCGCACCGGAGGTGGCTCGGCCGACCGCGGTGCCGAGCGCGCGCGCGCCGTGGTTCGTGCGGCCGTTCCAGGCCCGGACGTTCACACCGGCGGAGCTGCGCTCGGTCAACGCGGCGACCTTGGTCGCGTTCCCCGACGTGGCGGCGCGGCGACGGATGACGCGCGGGGAGCGGCTCGCGTGGGGCGGTGCGCTGTCACCGGTGATCCCGCTGCGCACGGGCGGATCCACCCCGCCGGACGCGGTGGATCCGCTGCGCGCGATGGATCCGCTCGGCGCGCGCGTCCCGGAGGAGCGGGCCGTGCGCGCCGAGCGGGAGGATCCGTCCGCGGCATCGGCCCCAGTGGCCGGCCCGGCGGCCGGCACGCTGCGCAGCGAGCTCGCGGCGGAGGTCGGACCCGCGGCGGCGGAGCTCCCGCTCGACCTGGTCGACATCGTCGCGCATGCCTGGCGCGCGTTTCGGCGCGGCCGAGATCCCTAACGCGGATCCGCGGTGCGGGAAGGGCCCCGGATCGCCGACCCCAGGCGTGGCGCGCCGCGGGTGAACCGGCGCGAACCGCGGGCACGTCGGGCGCGAACCGCGGGCACGTCGTTCGTCAGCGCCGACGGCGGCCGAGAGGCCGGCGGCCGATCCGCCACGCGATGAGCATGGTGAGCAGCCCCAGGCCGATCGGCGAGCGGTCCCCGGCGTCGCAGCAGCCCGCGCGGGTCGGGGCGGCCACGCCGTCGATCGGGTCGGCGGCGGGGAGATCGGTCGCCGTGCTGCACAAAGGGCCGGTGACCCCGAACTGCTCCTTGACCCCGGTCCACTGTTGTTGATCGCAGAGGTCGTGACCGGCGGTGCCCGCCGGGCAGGCGAGCGGGCCATCGAGCTCGACGAACCGGAAGACCTTCTGCCATTGCGATGCGTCGTCGGAGCGAGCGACCGCCATGAAGTCCGGCTCCCAGTTGGCCGCGCAGCCGACCAGCGTGCCATCGGGGCGCTTGCCGAGGCAGCCGAGCTGCGGGGCGGTCACCGCAGCCCCGAAGCTCGCGCCGCCGTCGCTGGAATGGAACGTACCCTCGCCGCTGACCACGAACACGGAGAGCGGGTCGCGGATGACCACGTTGGCGATCGGCTTGGTCGTCGCAAGGACCTCGTGGAGGGTCGTCCCGCCGTCGGTCGACCGGTACAACCGATCGCCCAGCCCGTTGCCGCCGACCGACACCAGGTACACGTGCTGGGGGTCGATGGTATCGACGGCGGCGACGGTGACGATCGGCGCGCTGGCGAGCTGGACGCCGGTCAGCGGGATCGGATCCCAGTGCGCGCCGCCATCGGTCGTCGAGAACACCTGCGCGGTCGGCGGCGGGTTCGCCACCTGGTACCCCGACACGTAGACGTGCATCGCATCGGAGTGCGCGACGACGACGCTCTTCCACCACATCACGGGCGAGCTCAGCCCGCGCGACACGAACGTGACCCCACCGTCGGTGGATCGCAGGACGTCGTTGGGCTTGGCGCTGTCGGCCGTCGCGACCCAGACCTCGCCGGTCGGTCCGATGTCGATGGCGTCGACCCACAGGTCCGCGATGCGGCCGGGCGCCCCGGCGGGCAGCTCGGCGGTCGCCGTCGTAAAGCTACAGCCACCGTCGCGGCTGACCCGCAGCCCGTTGAATGTCGTCGCGAACAGGGTCCCGTCGGCGGCGATCGCGTACGCCGGATCGAACGTGCCGCCGTAGCCGATGTTCTGCTCGCACGTCCAGCGGAACGAGCACCCGCCGTCGTGGCTGATCAGGAGCCCGAAGGTGGAGCGGACGTACAGCGACTGATCGTCGGTGGCCTGGAAGAACACCCCGTTGGTCACGGGCGGCCGACCATTGGCGCGCGCGGCGGGCGCGAGGCTCACGCTAGCCATCCCGAGCGCGAGCCAGAACATCGGCCGGCACCCGAGAGGCCGACGAGTGTGCGATGGGCGCCGGCCCGTGCGGCGGGCGATCGCTCCGTGCCTGTCTTCTTGATGGCGCAGCATCCTAGTCTCCCGTCCTTGAAGTTCGCGACATTGGTAGCGCGCCGCCTCGCGCAGGATTTCCGTCGAGGAACTGCTTGCAGATGAGCGTGAGAATTATGCGACGCTTTTCGAGGACAGGAGACTAGGGCGGTGACCAGAATCCGGGGTGGCTCGTCTCGACGACTCCACGCTGCCAGTGATCACCAGTGATCACGAGACGGCAACGACGCGCCCCGCGGAGTGATTGAGTCTGCGAGCGACGTGGGCGAAAGGCAAGCGCGCGGCCGTGTGTCGTGACAGCGACGGACGCATCGCTGCGGGGGCCCGAGCCATTGCCGCGAGGGCCGAGCCGTTACCGTCGCGTGTGTGACCGCGATCCCGCGCGACGGTCACAACGCCCACGTGTGTGACCGCGATCCCGCGCGACGGTCACAACGCCCGCTCGTGTGATCCCGATCTCGCGAGGGTCGCCGTGGCCTGGCGGTGGCTTGGGGGTGGGCCGGCCGGTGGGCCCACGGCGGGCGGCGCTGGAAACCTTCACGGCGTCCGGGCCGGCGCCGCGGGCGCGGCCGGCCACCGCGACAACAGATTCAGCGACACGGCCCGGGTCAGGCAGTCCTCGAACGTGCCGGCGCGCGTCTTCGCGCCCTGCGCGCAGGCGCGGATCGCCTCGAGGCCGGTGAGCGCCACGAAGCCCGGCGTGATCGTCGATTGATCGGACCAGATTCCGCGCTCCAGCGCGCCCCAGGCGATGTCCGAGGACGCGCCCGCGATGTGATCGATCTCGT
>JADGPM010000179.1 GCA_017882425.1 Solirubrobacteraceae bacterium | reverse complement strand
GCGGCCGCCGCCGCAGTGCTCCTGCTGCCGCGCGTCGGCTGGCTGCTCACGATGACCGCCCTGGGGGCCTGGTGCGTCCAGGCCGGCCTGCCCGGCGTCGCCGTGCTGCTCGCAGCGGCGGCGCTGCCGACGATCCTGCTGCTGCCGCGCGACGGCGTGCTGTGGTCGGCGCCCGTCGTCGCGCCGGTCCTGGGACTCGCCGGGCTCGCGCTGGCCTGGCCGGCCTGCGCAGGGCAGGTGCGCCGCGCGCTGCCCCGCGCGGCGCTTGGCGGGCTGGGCCTCTGGTGGCTCGCGCTCGCCGAGGCGCTCGCCCGCCCCAGGCTGCTGCTCGGCGACGTTCCCGGCACGCCGAGACCGCACGTCTGGGAGGGCTCGGCGGGGCATGCCGTCACCGATGTCCTCGTCCCGCTGCTCTCCCACGGCGTCGTGCTGCTCGCGCTCGTCTGGGCGGCGGCGGCGTGGGCGTTGCCGTTCCTCGTCCGCGGGCGGCGCGTCGTCGTCGACGTGATCCTCGTCTGCGCCTGGGCGGCGGCCCTCGCCGCCGCGACGGCGAGCGTCGCGACCGGTTTGCCCTGGGCGGGCGGCGCCCCGACGGTTCGCGGGCTCGTGCTCGGCGCCGTCGCCGCGGGCTGCGTGGCGCTGATCGCCGCCGCGGCGCGCTCGCAGAACCGGCTCTGAGCGGCGGTGTCGCGCCAGGAAGGCCACTAGCATGGGACGACGTGCGAGGGCCGCCGGAGCGGCGTTCGGACGACGATCATGAGCGTCCTCAGGAACCTCGAGAGCAAGCTGGCGGGCCTTGTCGAGGGCACGTTCGGCCGCGTCTTCCGCACGGAGGTGCGCCCCGTCGAGCTCGCCCGGCGCCTGGCGCGCGAGATGGACGAGCACACCACGGTCTCGCTGTCGCGCACCTACGCGCCGAACGAGTACGTCGTCTGGCTCTCGCCCGCCGACCGTGAGCGCTACGGCGGGATCGAACGCGAGGTCAAGGACGAGCTCTGCGCCTACCTGCTCGAGCACGCCCGCGCCGAGCGCCTGGCGCTCGTCTCGACGCCGGTCATCGAGTTCGAGACCGACGAGGGCCTCGGCCTCGGCGAGTTCGGAATCGAGACGCGGCTCGTGCACGTCGAGCCGGCCGCGCCGGCTCCGGCGTCCGTCGCCGCCTCGGCGGTGGCGCCCGCGCCCGCGCCGTCCGGGCACACGATGGTCTTCTCCTCCTCCGAGCGCGTGCAGGAGCAGCTCGACGACGCGCGCTCCACGCGCCGCGGTCGCGCGATCCTCGCCGCCGAGGGAAAGCGCTTCGCGATCGGGCCCGCCGGCGCGGTGGTCGGGCGCAGCCGTGACTGCGACGTCGTCCTGGGCGACTCGAACGTCTCGCGCCGCCACGCGCGCATCACGCTCGACGACGCCTCCGGCTGGACGATCGAGGACCTCGGCTCGACGAACGGGGTCCAGGTCAACGGCAGCAGGATCACCGGGCTCCATCCGCTGCGTGCCGGCGACCGGCTCGACGTGGGCACCGTCTCCGCGCGCTTCGAGGTCGAGTGATGCTCCAGCCCGCCGCCGTCGCCCTGCAGGCCGCATTCCTCGCCGTCCTCTTCCTGTTCGTCGTCTGGGTCGCGCGCAGTGCGCTGCGCGACCTGCGCCGGCCGGACGAGCTGCGTGCCGCGATGGCCTCGCCGATCGCGCCGCCGTCCGACGCCACCGGGCTGCACAGCGCCGCCAGGACGGGTGTCGCCGGCGCCGCGGTCGAACCGCGGCTGATCGTCGAGCGCGCGCCGGGGCACGCGCCCGGGCTCGAGTACGAGATCGGCGCCGGAGCGGTGCTGGGCCGCGGGGAGCAGGCGGAGATCCGGCTCGAGGACCCGTTCGCGTCCGCCCGCCACGCGCGACTCGCGCGTCAGGGCCCGGTCGTGGTGCTCGAGGACCTCGGGTCGACGAACGGCACCTACCTCAACGAGGAGCTCGTCACAGGCCCCCAGCCGCTCCACCAGGGCGACCGCGTGCGGATCGGCGACAGCGAGTTCACGTACGTCGACCGATGATCGCGGGCCGCTGATGCTGCGCGTCGCCGAACACGTCGAGCGCACCGACACCGGCCGCCAGCGCCGGATGAACGAGGACTCCTTCGTCGCGCGCTCGCCGCTGTTCGTGATCGCCGACGGGATGGGCGGCGCGCAGGCAGGCGAGGTCGCCTCGCGGACCGCCGCCGCCGTGTTCGACCGCGGGCTGCCGGCCGGCGGCGGCAGCGTCGAGGAGCGCCTCAAGGGCGCCGTCCAGGAGGCCAACGAGCAGATTCACGGCCTGTCGGTCTCCAGCGACGACCTCGCCGGGATGGGGACCACGCTGACGGCCGCCTACGTCGGCGAGCACGACGTCACGGTGGTGCACGTCGGCGACAGCCGCGGCTACCGCTGGCGCGAGGGTGCGCTCGAGCGCCTGACCACCGACCACTCGCTCGTCGAGGAGCTCGTGCGCCAGGGGCGCCTGCAGCCCGAGGAGGCCGAGGACCACCCGCAGCGCTCGATCATCACCCGCGCGCTCGGGCCCGAGGCCGTCGTGCATGCGGACTCGCACACCTTCCCCGCCCGCGGCGGCGACGTCTTCCTGCTCTGCAGCGACGGGCTGACCGACATGGTCGGCGAGGCGATCGTCGCCGACGTGCTCGCGAGCACGGACTCGCTCCAGGCGGCCGCGCGCGGGCTGATCGAGCGTGCGAACGACGCGGGCGGGCGCGACAACATCACCGTGATCCTCTTCCGCCTCGAGGAGGTCCACGTCGCGGGCGCGGAGGCGGCGGGCACCGACGACGACGCGACCCGCGCCGGCGCCGCCGCGCTGCGCGCCGAGGACGTCCGCCGCGCACTCGAGGAGTCCGGCACGGCCCCGATGCCGGTCACCGCGCCGCGCGCCGAGCCGGTCGAGCGCCGCACCCCCACCGTGAGCGGGCAGGGCCGCATCGCCGCAGCGCCCCCCCGCCGTCGCCGGCGCCGCCTGCGCCTCGGGATGGGCTGGCTCGTCGCCGCCTGCTTCCTCGGGGTGGTCGTCCTGGGCGGCTACCTCGCATCGCAGACCGTGTACTTCGTCGGCTCGGACGCCGACGGGTTCGTCTCGATCTACCGTGGCGTCCCGTACGAGCTGCCCGCCGGCCTGAGCCTGTACCACCGCGACTACGTCTCGGGGGTCAGCGCCGCGCAGCTGACCCCGCCGCAGCGAAGGACGGTGGTCGAGCACCGGCTGCGCTCGCGGCGCGACTCCGACGAACTCGTGCGCCAGCTGGAGCTCGGAACCCTGAGCGGGCGCTGACCATGAGCGCCCGCAACCGCGAGCTCATGGGGCTGATCCCCGCGTCGCTGCTGATCATCGCCGGCTTCGCCGCGGTGTTCGTCCAGGAGCACGCGGTCATCGCCAACGCGTCGCTGACCTACGGTGCGATCTTCCTCGGCCTCTGCCTGGCGGTGCACGTCGTCATCCGCCTGCGCCTGCCCGACGCCGACCCGTACCTGTTCCCGATCGTCGCGGTGCTGGCGAGCGTCGGCCTGGTCTTCATCTACCGCCTCGACGACACGTTCGCGCGCGACCAGGCGCAGTGGTTCGTGATCGGGCTCGTCTTCTTCTCCGGCACGATCCTGCTGCTGCGCGACTACCGCGTGCTCGAGCGCTACCGCTACCTGATCGCGGCCGGCAGCCTGCTCCTGCTGCTGCTCCCGCGCGTGCCGGGGATCGGCTCGCAGGCCAACGGTGCATACCTCGGGATCCGCCTGGGCGCGGTCACCTTCCAGCCGGCGGAGTTCGCGAAGATCGGGATCATCATCTTCCTGGCGAGCTACCTGCGCGACACGCGCCAGCTGCTCGTCTCGCGCAAGGTCGGCGGCATCACCGTGCCGCCGCTGAAGCACCTGGCGCCGCTGCTGCTCGTGTGGGGCCTGGCGATGGTGCTGCTCGTCTTCATCCGCGACCTGGGCTCGTCGCTGATGTTCTTCGGCGGCTTCCTGGCGATGCTCTACGTCGCCACGAACCGGCTCGTCTTCCCGGTCGTCGGCTTCGGCCTGTTCGCCGCGGGGGCGGTGTTCTTCGCGAACACCGTCGGCCACGTCGAGAGCCGCGTGCAGGCCTGGAAGCACCCGTTCGACCCGCACCTGTACGGGCAGATCGGCGGCAGCTACCAGCTCGCGCAGTCGCTGTTCGCGCAGGCCGACGGGGGCATCTGGGGCCAGGGCTTCGGGCAGGCGCTCGTCGGCACGGGCGACGGCGCGATCCTGCCCGCGGCGAAGACCGACCTCATCTACGCGGTGATCGTCAACGAGATCGGGCTGATCGGCGCGGTCGCGCTGCTGCTCGTCTACCTGCTGCTGATCGAGCGCGGCCTGCGCATCGCGATCCTCGCGCGCGACTCGTTCTCCAAGCTGCTCGCGACCGGCCTGACGACGGTGGTGGCGCTGCAGGTGTTCGTGATCGTCGGCGGCGTGACGAAGGTGATCCCGCTGACCGGCGTGACGCTCCCGTTCGTCTCCTACGGCGGGTCCTCGATCGTCGCGAACTTCGTGATCGTCGCCCTGCTCCTGCTGGTGTCCGACCGCGCTCGGCGCGAGGCGAAGCCGTGAACGGGCCGATCGTCCGCGTCTTCGGCGTCGTGCTCGTGCTGTTCGCGCTGCTCGCGTTCTTCACCGCGCGCTGGACGATCATCGATCGCAGCAAGCTCCAGGACAACCCGCAGAACAAGCGCGCGCTGCTGGCCCAGGAGAAGATCGCGCGCGGGGCGATCTTCGCCGGTGACGGCACGACGCTCGCACGTTCGCTGCGCTCGGCCGACGGCACCTACACGCGCCGCTACCCGCAGCAGGGCCTCTTCTCGCACGCCGTCGGCTACGCCTACCTGATTCCCGGCACGGCGGGCCTCGAGCAGTTCTACAACGGCACGCTGACCGGCCGCTCACGCGGCCTTGAGAGCACGCTGCGCAAGCTGCAGGGCAAGGGCGGCCAGGGCAACGACCTGCGCACGTCGCTGGACCCGCGCGCCCAGCAGGTGGCGCTCGACCAGCTCGCCGGGCGGCCCGGAGCGGTCGTCGCGCTGGATCCGCGCACCGGGCGCGTGCGCGTGATGACGTCGATCCCCGGCTACGACCCCAACGCCCTGCGCACGGAGAAGGCGACGGCCGCGCTGAACCGCGCGCCCGGCGCGCCGCTGCTGAACCGCAACACGCAGGGTCTCTACCCGCCAGGATCGACGATGAAGGTCGTCACGTCGATCGCGGGGATCGACAGCGGCGCCTACACCCCCGACTCGATCATCAACGGCAAGAACGGGATCAAGATCTCCGGCGTCCCGCTGAACAACGACGGCGGCACCGACTGGGGCCCGATCGACCTGACGACCGCCCTCACCCATTCGGTCAACACCGTCTTCGCGCAGGTCGGCGAGAAGCTCGGCAAGTCGACGATGCAGCGCTACATGGACCGTCTCGGGTTCGAGAAGCCCGTCCAGGTCGATCTGCCGATCGGCGAGCGCTACCCGAGCGGCACGTACTGCGACCGCGGCGGGCGCCTGCGCCTGGTCGAGCCGACCGCGGACTGCGTCGACATCGGCCGCGTCGCGATCGGCCAGAGCAAGCTGCTCGTCACCCCGCTGCAGATGGCGATGGTCGCCGCGTCGGTCGCCAACGGCGGCGACCTCATGACGCCGTACATCGCCACGCGCGCCGTCGACCCCGACGGGCGCACGGTGATGCAGAACCAGCCGACCGTCTTCTCGCACGTCATGTCGCGCGCGACCGCCGACAAGATCACCGCGATGATGCAGAAGGTCGTCCAGGAGGGCACCGGCACCGCCGCGGCCCTGCAGGGCATCAACGTCGCCGGCAAGACCGGCACCGCGGAGAAGGGCGCCCCGGGCAGCAACATCACCCAGCCCTGGTTCATCGCCTTCGCCCCCGCCGACAACCCGCGCATCGCGATCGCGGTGACGATCGAGAAGACCGTGGGCGGCTTCGGCGGGACCGACGCCGCACCAATCGCCAAAGCCGTGATGGAGTCCCTCCTGCAATGACCGAGCGCCTCGAAGCCGGCACGATCGTCGACAGCCGCTACCAGATCGAATCCCGCCTGGGCTCGGGCGGCATGGCGGACGTGTATCTCGCGACCGACACGCAGCTCGGCCGGCGCGTCGCGCTGAAGCTCCTCTACCGTCGCTTCGCGCAGGACCCGGAGTTCGTCGAGCGCTTCCGCCGCGAGGCGTCGGCCGCCGCGGGGCTCCAGCACCAGCACGTCGTCTCCGTCTACGACCGCGGCGAGTGGGACGGCACCTACTACATCGCGATGGAGTACCTGGAGGGCCGCTCGCTCAAGGCGGTCATCCACCAGGAGGCGCCGCTGGAGCCGGCGCGCGCGATCGACCTCACCGTGCAGATCCTGCGCGCCGCGCGCTTCGCGCACCGCCGCGGGGTGATCCACCGCGACCTCAAGCCGCACAACGTGCTCGTCGACGACGACGGCCGCGCGACGGTCACGGACTTCGGCATCGCCCGCGCGGGCGCGTCGGACATGACGCAGACAGGGTCGATCATGGGCACCGCGCAGTACCTCTCGCCCGAGCAGGCCCAGGGCCACGCCGTCAGTGCCCAGTCCGACCTCTACTCGATCGGGATCATCCTCTACGAGATGCTCACGGGCCGGGTGCCGTTCGAGGGCGACAGTGCCGTCGCGATCGCGCTCAAGCAGGTCGGCGAGGCGCCCGTGCCGCCGAGCGTGTACAACGCAGCCGTCTCGCCGGCGCTCGAGGCCGCCGTGCTGAAGGCGCTCGAGAAGGACCCCGTCGCCCGCTACTCCGATGCCGACGAGTTCATCGCGACGCTCGAGAACACGGAGCATGCCGGCCCGCCGACGGAGGCGACGATGGTCGGCGCGATGGCCGCCGTCGGTGCGCCGCCCGTGGGCCCGAGCGTCTACCCGCAGGACACGATCCCGCCGAGCTACGGGCATCCGCCACCCGCCTATGACAACGGCGTGCCGCCGGAGGACGAGGGCCCCGGCCGCCGCTGGTGGCTGTTCGCCCTCGGCGCGCTGATCGTCGTCGGCGTCGTGATCGCGGCGCTCCTGCTGCTGCGCACGCAGCAGGTCGTGGTGCCGAACGTCGTCGGGTCCGACCAGGCGACGGCCGAATCCGTGCTGCAGCGCGCCGGCTTCTCGGTCGACACCGTCGTCAAGACCTCAACCCAGCCGGTGCACCAGGTGCTGGGGCAGGATCCGCCGCCGGGCCAGAAGGCCGACAAGGGCTCGCTCGTCACGCTCACCGTCTCCGACGGGCCCGGCACCGTGGCGATCCCCCCGGTCGACGGTCTGACCGCGGCGCAGGCCAAGCGCCTGCTCCAGTCCAAGGGATTCGTGGTGCGGGTTCACAACGTCGCCTCGGACACCGTCCAGGCGGGCGACGCGATCGACACCCAACCCCAGGAGGGCACGTCGTTCGAGCGCGGCCAGACCGTGACGCTCAACGTCTCCTCCGGGAAGGCGAAGGTCGTCGTCCCGGACGTCGTCGGGCAGACGCTCGACAATGCGCGCGCGACGCTCACCGCCGCCGGCTTCACGGTGACCACCACCGACCAGGAGGATGCGAAGGCGACGCCGGGTACGGTGCTGAGCCAGACGCCCGCGGCACAGGCGAAGGCCGACAAGGGCTCCGCGGTGGCGCTGACCGTCGCGAAGAAGCCGGCCACGATCGACGTCCCCAACACCGTCGGCGACGACGAGGCCACGGCGATCGAGGCGCTCTCGGGCGCAGGATTCAAGGTCAAGACGCAGCCGGTGACGGTGACCGATGAGCAGCAGGACGGCACGGTGATCACGCAGAAGCCGGCCGGCGGGACGGCGAAGCCCGGCTCGACCGTGACGATCGGCATCGGCAACTTCACCCCGCCGACGACCCCGCCGACCGACACCACCGGCGGGCAGACCACCACGACGACGCCGAGCACGCCATGAAGGTCGCCGTCCTCGCCGGCGGGCGCTCGTCCGAGCACGAGGTGTCGCTCGGCAGCGCCGCGGCCGTCATGGAGGGCCTGCAGCAGGCCGGCCACGAGGTGCTGTGGGTCGAGCTGGACCGCGACGGCACCTGGCGCCACGACGGCGGCGAGCTGGCGCTGCATCCCGGCCGCGGGATGCTCGGCGCCGCAGCGGTGTTCCCGGTGCTGCATGGCCCGTTCGGGGAGGACGGCACCGTCCAGGGCCTGCTCGAGCTGCTGGACGTCCCGTACGTCGGCTCGGGCGTGCTGGCCTCGGCCGCGTGCATGGACAAGGTCGTCTTCAAGGAGCTGATGGAGCGCGCCGGCGTGCCCCAGGTGCGCTACGCGGCGGTCGACGACGCGCGCTGGCAGGAGGCGCGCGCCGAGGTCGAGGCCGAGGTCGCCGCGCTCGGCCTGCCGGTGTTCGTCAAGCCCGCCCGGCTCGGGTCGTCGGTCGGCATCGTGCGGGTCGCCGCAGCGCACGAGCTGCCCGCGGCGCTGGAGGAGGCCTTCCGCCACGACCCGCGCGCGATCGTCGAGGCGGCGGCGCCGGGTCTGGAGGTCGAGTGCTCGGTCCTCGGTCACACGACCGCCGCGCAGGCCAGCACGCCGGGCGAGATCGTCGTCCTGCGCAGTGCCTCGCCCGGCGGCTGGTACGACTACGAGGCGAAGTACACGCCCGGCGGCATGGACCTCGTCGTCCCCGCGCGCATCTCCGCGGCGGCGACCGAGCGCGTCCGTGCCCTCGCGGTCGACGCCTTCCGCCAGGGCGGCTGCAGCGGGCTCGCGCGCGCGGACTTCTTCGTCGACGGCGAGGACGTGCTGCTGAACGAGCTCAACACGATGCCCGGCTTCACGCAGACGAGCGTCTACGGAAAGCTCTGGACCGCCTCCGGCGTGCCCTACCCGGAGCTCTGCGACCGCCTCGTGACGATCGCCCGCGAGCGCCACGCGCGCGAGCGCCGCTACCGGTTCTAGCCTCAGCCGCCTACTTGTACATCGACACTTCGTTGATCTTCACGCGCTCCTGACCGGGCGCGAACCTGGAGATCCAGATCAGGTACCAGCGGTATGCGCGGCCGCCCGTGTCGAGGTTGACGCGCGTGTCGTGCCGGGCCACGGGGATCGACCCGACGCGCTGCCAGGCGGGATCGGTGAACGCCTGCGGCAGCGAGCCACGCGGCGCGGCGTAGACCGCGCCGGTCCAGCCCGGCGTGGAGGTCGTCAGGTCCAGCCGGCGGCCGACGACGCTCGGCCGCGCGTCGATCACGAGCCCGACCCCGGGCTTGTTGAGGTTGCCGTTCGTGTACGTCTCGGTGGACCAGAAGGTGACGGCGTCGCCGTCGACGGCGGCGCCGGCCTGCAGCGGGTGCTCCCCGTCGCCGCCGAACGGGTCGTAGTCCTTCGCGGCGCTCTGCCCGAGCGAGAACGCGCTCAGGCCCGGGGCGGCCTTTGCGCGCGGCGTCCCCGTCCCCCGTTCGGCGCGGTGGGCGAGCAGTGCGAACAGCACGACGACCACGACCGCCAGGCCTCCGATCGCGGCGAGCCAGCGCCAAGGATGCAGGATGCTGCCGCCGACGCGGCGGCGCTTGCCCTCCGGCAGCGACTGGAAGACGGTGGTCGCCTCGCCGGTGAGGTGTCCGCTGCGCGAGGTCTCGATCGTGAGGGCGTCCTCGAGGTCGGCGATCAGCTCCGCGCAGTCGGGGTAGCGCACCTCGAGGCTCTTCGCGGTCGCGCGGTCGACGATCGCCCCCAGCGCGCTGGAGACCTCCGGGCGCGCGGCGCGGACGTCGGGCATCTCGTCGCGCACGTGGGGCATGGCGACGGAGACCTGGTTCTCGCCGTGGAACGGCACATCGCCCGTCAGCATCTCGAACAGGACGACGCCGAGGGAGTACAGGTCGGACTGCGGGGTGACGGTGTGGCCGAGCGCCTGCTCGGGGCTGACGTAATCGGTCGTTCCCAGCACGCGGCCGTCGGCGGTCAGGCCCTCGTCGGTCAGCGAGCGCGCGATCCCGAAATCGGTGACGCGCGCGGCCCCGTCCTCATCCAGCAGGACGTTCTGCGGCTTGACGTCGCGATGGACGATGCCGCGGTCGTGGGCCGCCTGGAGGCCGCGACCGACCTCGATCGCGTATGCGACGGCCTCCGGCACCGGCAGGCGCCGCAGCCGGCGGATGCGCTCCTTCAGCGTCTCGCCGTCGACGTATTCGAGCACGATGTACGGCGTGTGGTCCTCCTCGCCGGCATCGATCACGCCGACGACGTAGGGCGAGGAGAGCTTCGCGATGGCCTTCGCCTCGCGGCGGAAGCGCTCCAGCTGGTCGGCGTCGCGGGCGACGTCGCGGTGCATCATCTTGATCGCGACCGGGCGCTCCAGCGTCGTGTCGAACGCCTTGTAGACCGTGGACATCCCGCCGCGGCCGATCGGCTCGTCGATGCGATACCGATCGTTCAGGAGCGCGCCGACCGGTGAGCTCATCGTTCGTAGTGTGGGGGCGTGGGCGGTGGAGATGTCGCAGACCTCGCCGATCTGGCATGCCCACGCTCGCGGGCTGCCGAACCAGCGCTTCGCCGGATGTCCTCGGAGTTCGGCGGGCGGGTGCGCATCACCTACATCATGGGGGGTCGTGCACGCCGGCTGTCACCCGGTGGCGGCATCGCGCGGCGCGGTGCGTCAGCCGACGGCCACGCCGCCGGGCGCGAGCGTCTCGTCCGGCCGGTCGCTGACCGTGCCGATGCGCGCGCTGCCGGGGTGCCGCGCGCCGAGGATCGCGGCGGCCTCGTCCACGTGGGTCTCCGGGACGACGGCGACGAAGCCGCAGCCCATGTTGAAGACCTCCCACATCTCGGCCGGCGGCACCGCGCCGAGGCGTGCGATCAGGTCGAAGACGCCCGGCGCGGTCAGCGCCTCCTCGACCCGGTAGCCGACGCGGCCGGGGGCCAGTCGCGTGAGGTTCGTCAGCCCGCCGCCGGTGATGTGCGCCAGGCCGTGCACGGGCACCCCGCTGCGCAGCAGGTCGAGCACGGCCTTCACGTAGATCACCGTCGGCTCGAGCAGGGCGTCGGCGATGCTGGCACCGCCGAGCTCCGCGGGACGCGCGTCGAGACCCGGGCCCTCCTCGACCAGCACGCGGCGCGCGAGCGTGTAGCCGTTGGAGTGCACGCCGCTGGACGGCACGCCGACGAGCGCGTCGCCGGGCACGATCGCGTCACCGAGGATCAGCGCATCGAGGTCGACGGTGCCGATCGCCGTACCGCAGAGGTCGAAGCCGTGCGGTGAGGGGTGGCCGCGGATCAGCTCGGGGAGGATCGCGAGCTCACCGCCCGGGATCTCGATGCCGGCGTCCATCGCGCCGAGCTTCAGCCCGAGCGCGATCCGGGTCAGCGCGTCCGGGTCGGCCTGCTCGACCGCGAGGTAGTCGAGTAGCGCGATCGGCTCCGCGCCCACGCAGACGACGTCGTTGACGTTCATCGCGACGCAGTCGATCCCGACGGTGTCGTAGCGGCCGGTCTGCTCGG
>JADGPM010000178.1 GCA_017882425.1 Solirubrobacteraceae bacterium | reverse complement strand
CGGTCTCCGACGTGATCGCCGACGCCGGCATGGACGCCTCGACGCGCAGCGACATGCAGCAGTGGACGGGCTGCGTCGCCGGCGCGCTGACCCGCGCCCAGTTCGAGAGCGCGCTCGCCGCCGCGGGGCTCGTGGACGTCGAGATCCGCGAGACCCACCGCGTGCACGAGTTCGCGTCGGCTGCGATCGTGCGCGCCGTCAAGCCGGCGGCCACTGCGTGCTGCTCGGCCACGGCGCTCGCGTCCTGCTGCGAGCCGGCCGAGAAGGCCGCGTGCTGCGGCGAGGCGACGGCAAGCGCGCCCTCCGCCTGCGGCTGCACGGCGACGTGACACGCGTCGGGATCAACGGGTTCGGTCGCATGGGCCGCCTGGCGCTGCGCGCCGCGTGGGGCGGGCCCGGGCTCACGTTCGCGCATGTGAACGAGATCGCCGGCGATGCGAGTACCGCTGCGCACCTCCTGATGTTCGACTCCGTCCACGGCCGCTTCGAGCACAGCGCGGCGGGCGCGGGGGAGGTGCTCACGATCGACGGGGAGCCCGTCGGCTTCACCAGCATCGCCGAGCCCGGCGCCGTGCCGTGGGACGAGCATGGCGTGGAGATCGTGCTCGAATGCACGGGACGCTTCCGCACGCGCGAGACGCTCGATGCGTACTTCGCGCGCGGCGTGCGCACCGTGATCGTGGCCGCGCCGGTCCGGCAGGGAGCGCTCAACGTCGTCGTGGGCGTCAACGACGACCTCTACGACCCCGCACTCCACGACGTGCTCACGGCCGCCTCCTGCACGACCAACTGCCTGGCGCCGATCGTGAAGGTGATCCACGAGGGCATCGGCATCCTGCGCGGCTCGATCACGACGCTGCACGACATGACCAACACGCAGACGATCGTCGACGCGCCGCACAGGGATCTGCGGCGCGCGCGGGCCTCCAGCATCTCCCTGATCCCGACCACGACCGGCTCGGCGACGGCGATCGGGCTCATCTTCCCCGAGCTCGAGGGCCGGCTCAACGGCCTCGCGGTACGTGTGCCGCTGCTCAACGCCTCGCTGACCGACTGCGTCTTCGAGGTGGCCAGGCCGACGAGCGCCGACGAGGTCAACGGGCTGCTGGCAGAGGCGGCGCACGGGCCGCTGGCGGGCATCCTGGGCTACGAGGAGCGGCCGCTCGTGTCGGTCGACTACAAGGACGATCCGCGTTCGGCGATCGTGGATGCGCTCTCGACGATGGTCGTCGACGGCACGCACGTGAAGATCCTCGCCTGGTACGACAACGAGTGGGGCTACGCGAACCGTCTCGTCGAGCTCGCGCGCATGGTCGCGGCCGCCTGATGGGCAGCGCGGCGGAGGCGCGCCAGGGCGATCTGCGCAGCTATGCCCTCGTCACCGGCGCCTACTGGGCCGACACGATCACCGACGGCGCGATCCGCACGCTCGTCCTCTTCTACTTCTTCGACCGCGGCTACTCGCCGTTCGCCGTCGCCTCGCTGTTCCTCTTCTACGAGGTCTTCGGGATCGTGACCAACCTCGTCGGAGGCTGGCTCGCCGCCCGGCTCGGACTCAAGTCGACGCTCGTCATGGGCCTCGCCGTCCAGGTCGCCGCGCTGGGCATGCTGACGGCGCCCGCGGCGTGGCTCGTCGTGCCCTACGTGATGGCGGCGCAGGCGCTCTCGGGCATCGCCAAGGACCTCACGAAGATGAGCTCCAAGAGCGCGGTCAAACTCGTCGTGCCGGCCGACGCGCCGGACGCGCTCTTCCGCTGGGTCGCGATCCTCACGGGATCGAAGAACGCCCTCAAGGGCGTGGGCTTCTTCCTCGGCGGGCTGCTGCTGACGCTCGTGGGCTTCCGCACCTCGCTCGTGATGCTCGCGGTGATAGTGGGCGTCGCCCTGTTCGTGATCGTCGCCTTCATGCACGGCGAGCTGGGCCGTGCCGACGGCACGGCCCGCTTCGGGCAGATGTTCTCGAACACCCGCGCCGTCAACGTGCTCTCCGCGGCGCGCCTGTTCCTCTTCGCCTCGCGCGACGTGTGGTTCGTGGTCGGTCTGCCCGTCTTCCTCGAGACCCGCCTCGGCTGGAGCTTCTGGCAGGCCGGGGCGTTCCTCGCCGTCTGGGTGATCGGCTACGGCGCTGTCCAGGCCGCGGCGCCGAGGCTCCTGGGCCGCAGCGCGCTGCCGGACGGCCGCAATGCGACCTGGCTCGCGCTGGCCCTGGCGGCCGCGCCGGCCGCGATCGCGATCGCGCTCGACACGGGCGCCGACCCGGCTCTCGTGGTCATCGCCGGCCTGGCGGCGTTCGGCGTCATCTTCGCGCTCAACTCGGCGGTGCACTCCTACCTGATCCTGGCGTACGCCCAGAGCGGCAAGGCCGCCATGAACGTTGGCTTCTACTACATGGCCAACGCGGGCGGCCGCCTCGCGGGCACGGTGCTCTCCGGGGCGCTCTACGAGTGGCGGGGCTTCACGGCCTGCCTCTGGGCCTCGGTCGCGTTCGTCGCTGCGACCGCGCTGCTCTCGCTGCTCCTGCCCACCGCGCGGGCGAGCGCCGTGGCGCACGCGCGCGACATCTCCGCCTGATCCCGGCGATCCGGGCAGCCGGGGTAGGCCGCTTCCCCCGACCGGGTCACGTCCGGGTGCAATTCGCTCAGATGAGGGATCTCGAACCCACCCGGACGGACGATATCCCCGCCAGCGCGGCTCTCCCCAGGCTCAGCGCCGCCGGTCGATCCAGGAACACGCCCTGCCATGCGCGTGCGCCCGGAAGGTTCATCGGATGGGAGACGCGTGGCGGCACAGCCGACGACCGAGATCGAGATCCACTCACCCCGGGCCTGCATCGTCACGCTGCGCGGGGAGCACGATGCGTCCACCAGCGAGGCGGTGACGCTCGCGCTGATGCTCGCACGGGGCTACGCCAACGTGCTCGTCGACCTGAGCGGGTGCGCATTCGTCGACTCGTCGGTCATCAGCGCGCTGCTCCGGGCCGCGCAGCGTGCCCGCAAGCGCGGCGGCGCGGTCCAGCTCGTCGTCCCGGTCGACGCCACGACCGTCCGGCGGACGCTCGAGATCGCCAACGTCCAGATGGTCCTGCCCTTTCACGCGACGCGCGCCGAGGGCGTCGCCGGTTTCGCCGCGCCGCTGGGGACGCGCCTGCCACGGAGCGTGCGCATCGCGACGGCGGAGACGGCGTTCGAGCGCCGCGAGACGCGTGCCCACACGAGCGTGGCGGTGCTGCGGGCGCGGGTTGCCGACGAGACGACGGTCATGCGCGCTCAGGTCACCGACGACCATGCGGTCGTGCGTCTCGCGGCGCGGACCGACCCGGACCAGACGCGCGCCGACGCCGACCAGGGACGCAACGCGGCGTAGCGCGTCGAGCGCGCCGAGGCGCCCGAGAGGTTCTCAGGGCGCTGGGACGGCCGCGCTAGCCTGCCTGCCGTGAGCCTCACGGCCAGTGATCTCGGCGTCGTCACGGCGTCGTTCCTCGCGTCCGGCGTCGAGCTCGTCGAGGCCCTCACGATCGTCCTCGCGATGGGCGTCGCCCGCAGCTGGCGCGCCGCGCTGTGGGGCACCGGCGCCGCCGTCGTAGTGCTCACGGTGATCACCGTCGCGCTCGGGACCGTCGTCGGCACGGCGGTCTCGCGCTCGGCGCTGCAACTCGTCGTCGGCACGCTGCTCCTGATCTTCGGCCTGCAGTGGCTGCGCAAGGCGATCCTCCGCAGTGCCGGGCTGAAGGCGCTGCACGACGAGGACGCGACGTTCGCGGAGGAGCAGGTGGCGGCGCAAGCCGCCGGGCACGAGCTGCGCTACGGCCTCGACTGGTACGCCTTCGTGATCTCGTTCAAGGGCGTGTTCCTCGAAGGCCTCGAGGTCGTGTTCATCGTCGTCACCTTCGGCGCCAGCGCCCACAGCATCCCGCTCGCCGCCGGCGGCGCCGCGGCGGCGGGCGTGATCGTGCTCGTCGTGGGGGCGGTCATTCACCGTCCGCTGGCAGCCGTGCCCGAGAACACCCTCAAGTACGTCGTCGGGCTCCTGCTGAGCACGTTCGGGGTGTTCTGGGTCGTCGAGGGACTCGGGACGTTCGCGCCCGGAGGCGGGAGCCTCGGGTGGCCGGGCGGCGATCTGGCGCTGCCCGTCCTGCTCGCAACCTGGCTCGGCGCCTCGCAGCTGGCGATCGGCACGCTCCGTCGCACACGTCCGCCGGTGACCGCATGATCCGCGCCCTGCGGACGTTCGCGGCCTTCTGGTTCGACTTCGTCGTCGGCGACGACTGGCGCATCGCAGCCGGCGTCGTCGGGCTCGTCGCGGCCGCGGCGGTCATCGTGCACCTCGCCGTCGTGCGCGCCGGCATCGTCGCCGCCGGCGTCGCACTCGCCGTCGTCGTGCTCGTGCTCGCAGCGATCGTCTCGGACGCCCGCCGCGCCCCGCGATGACCCAGGCGGGGGAATTCCGCATTCGCGCGCCCGTGCACGGGTAGGCTGAGTCGGTGGATGGCGTCGCCCGGAGCGTGCCGTGGGTGGTCGCCGCGATGGTGGCCCTGCTCGGCATGGGCACTCCGCTCGCGCGGGCCGACGCCCGGCCCGTGGG
>JADGPM010000017.1 GCA_017882425.1 Solirubrobacteraceae bacterium | reverse complement strand
TGGAAGCTCGCCCCTCTGCCTGCAGGAGGGCGAGCTCATCACGGGCCCCGGCGACACGCTGCTCGGCGAGGTCGGCGGGATGCCGGTCTGGATCGACGCCGACCAGGACCGGCGCTGGAATCACCCGCGCTTCGTCCTGGACGTCGCACCCGGTCCGGCCTCGGGCTTCTCGCTCGAGGGCCTCGACGGGATCCACTTCATCACGCGCTCCTAGCCCGCGGCGAGCAAGCTATCCCACGGCGGGCGCCCGTCCGCGGCGGGAACCCCGACAATGCGTGCGATGACCCCTGAACACGTCGACGTCCTGATCGTCGGCGCCGGCCTCTCCGGGGTCGGCGCCGCGCACCATCTCCAGGCCTCCTGTCCGGGGAGGACCTACGCGATCCTCGAGGCGCGCGATGCGATCGGCGGCACGTGGGACCTCTTCCGCTACCCGGGGATCCGCTCGGACTCGGACATGCACACGCTCGGCTATGGCTTCCGCCCGTGGACGGAGGCCAGGGCGCTCGCCGACGGCCCGGCGATCCGCAACTACGTGCGCGCGACCGCGCGCGAGGACGGCAGTGACCAGCGGATCCGCTTCGGCCATCGCGTCGTGCGCGCGGACTGGTCGACGGCGCAGGCGCGCTGGACGGTCGAGGCGGAGCGCACCGACACCGGCGAGCGCGTGCTGACGACATGCGGGTTCCTCTTCATGTGCAGCGGCTACTACCGCTACGACCGGGGGTACGTGCCCGGGTTCCGCGGGACGGAGCGCTTCGCCGGGCGGATCGTCCACCCGCAGCAGTGGACGGACGACGTCGACTACGCCGGGAAGCGCGTCGTCGTCATCGGCAGCGGCGCGACCGCCGTGACGCTCGTCCCCGCGCTCGCCGAGACGGCCGCGCACGTGACGATGCTCCAGCGTTCGCCGACCTACGTCGTCGCCGTGCCCGAGGAGGACCCGCTCGCCCTGCTCGCGCGCCGCATCCTTCCGCCGCGGCTCGCCTACCGGGTGGTGCGCTGGAAGAACGTCCTGCTGACGATGCTCGTCTTCCAGCTCAGCCGCCGGCGCCCGGGCTTCGTCAAGCGTCTGGTGCGCAAGGGACTCGAGCGCCAGCTTCCCGCCGGCTACGACATCGACACGCACTTCACCCCCCGCTACGACCCGTGGGACCAGCGCATGTGCGTCGTCCCGGATGGCGACCTCTTCACCGCGATCCGCGAGGGCCGTGCGAGCGTCGTCACGGACACGATCGACACGTTCACCGAGCGCGGGCTCCAGCTCGCCTCCGGCGCCGAGCTCGAGGCCGACCTGATCGTCACGGCGACCGGCCTCGACATGCAGGCACTCGGCGGCATCGAGCTCGTCGTCGACGGGCGCGCGGTCGAGCTCTCGCAGACGCTCGGATACAAGGGCATGATGCTCAGCGACGTCCCGAACATGGCGATGTCGCTCGGGTACACGAACGCCTCGTGGACGCTGAAGTGCGACCTGACGTGCGAGTACGTCTGCCGGCTGCTGAACCACATGGCCGCCCGCGGCTACGCCCAGTGCGTCGCGCGCAACCGCGACCCCGCCCGGCCGACCGAGCCGTTCATCGACCTCAGCGCCGGCTACGTCCAGCGCTCGATCGCGAAGTTCCCGCGCCAGGGCCTTTCGACGCCGTGGCGGCTGCATCAGAACTACGCGCGCGACATCGCGATGCTGCGCTACGGGCCGCTCGAGGACGAGGCGATGGAGTTCAGCCGCGCTCCCGCCGCGGCGCGCGAGCCGGTCGCCGCAACCTGACGCGCCGGCGACGGTTCGACGCGCCGGAATCCGGGTACGGTCCCCACATGGGATTCGACCAGTACCACGAGCCCCCGGGGGAGCTGTCGCCCGAGACCCGCACGTTCGCGCGCCTGTGCGCCTCGCTGACCGAGGAGGCCGAGGCGATCGGCTGGTACGAGCAGCGGCTCGCCGTCGAGACCGACGCCGACGCGCGCGCGATCATGCGCGACGCCCAGGGAGAGGAGTTCAAGCACTTCAGCATGGACCTCGAGTTCCTCCTGCGGCGCACCCCGGTCTGGCGTGAGATCGCGCGGGGCGTCCTCTTCCGCGAGGGCGACATCGTCGAGCACGGCGAGGAGGCTGAGGCGCAGGCGAACGGCGAGGGCGACGAAACGGGCACAGGCGACCCGCCGGCCGGTTCGCCAGGCGGCTCGCTCGGCATCGGGAGCCTGAAGGAGGCCATCGCATGAACCATCTGCTGCGGGCGCTCGCGCCCGTCACCGACGCCGGCTGGGCCGCGATCGAGGACGAGGCGCGCGAGCGCCTGGCGCCCGCGCTGGCCGCGCGGCGTCTCGTCGACTTCGCGGGCCCGCGCGGCTGGCGGCACTCGGCGGTCGACCTCGGGCGCACCGAGCGCGTCGACGCGACCCCGGCTCCGGGCGTCGCCGCGCGCCGGCGCCGCGTGCTGCCGCTCGTCGAGCTGCGCGCCTCCTTCACCGTCGCGCGCAGCGAGCTCGAGGACGCCGAGCGCGGGGCCGTGGACATCGACCTCGCCGGGCTCGACGCCGCGGCCAAGGACATCGCGGTCGCCGAGAACGTCGCCGTCTTCCACGGCTGGCCGGCGGCCGGGATCGGCGGCATCGCCGAGCTCTCGCCGCACGCTCCCGTCCCCTGCGCGGCGGACTTCCAGGACTACCCTGGCGCCGTCGCGCGGGGCGTCGAGGCGCTGCGCGGCGCCGGGGTCGGCGGGCCGTACGGGCTCGCGCTCGGCCCCGAGGACTACACGAGCGTGGTCGAGACCACCGAGCACGGGGGCTATCCGCTGTTCGACCACCTGCGCAAGATCCTCGGCGGGCCGATCGTGTGGGCTCCGGGCGTCGAGGGTGCGCTCGTCCTGAGCCTGCGCGGCGGCGACTTCCTGTTCGAGTCCGGCCAGGACATCGCGGTCGGCTACGAGCACCACGACGCCGACGCGGTGCAGCTGTTCCTGGAGCAGAGCTTCAGCTTCCGCGTGGCGACGCCCGAGGCGGCGATCGTGCTGCGCCGCTGAGCGGAGACGCCGCTCGCTCCACGCGGGAATCTGCTGATGCCGCGGCGCTCGCTCGGCGTCATGGTCGGGGTATGCGCCGTCGTGCCTTCACGCTCCTGCTTGCCACCGCCATCGCCGCGTCTCTCGCGGCGCCGGCGCGTGCCGCCGCGCCGTGGTCGGCGGCGCAGGACGTCTCCGGCCCCGCCAACGACCTCGAGACCTACGGCCTCGGGTTCGACGCCCACGGGCGCGCGCTCGCGACGTGGGCCGTGTACCGCTGGCAGAGCGGCACGGCACACGGGCACTACGTGCTCGACGGGTGGCGCGATGCGACACGCGCTCCGGGCGTGTCGCGCTTCGCGCCGCCGCGGCGGGCGCCGACCTTCGTCGCTCCGCCCGTGCTCTACGGCGTCTCGCGCGCCGTCGGACTGGACGAGCGATCCCTCGGCTGGGCCGTGTGCGGCGAGCGCGCCGCGATCCGTGCGCGTTTCGGCACTTCCAGCGGAGCATTCGAGGATCCGCGGACGATCGTGACGGCGCGGGGTGCGGGCAGCGACCCGCAGCCTTCCGTCGCGGCGAATGCCAGTGGGATCGTGCTCGCCGCGTGGACCTCCGCGTCGGACGCCACCTGCCGACGCGCGGCGATCCAGATTGCCCTGCGGCGCCCCGGCGGCAACAGCTTCAGCACCCCGCAGACGCTCCGCGGGCAGGGAATCTCGCAGACGCCGTCCGCCGCGGTCGGCCAGGGCGGCGACCTGCTGGTCGCATGGGCGCGCAGGCTCGGCAACGGGCTGACCGCGATCGAGGCGCGCTTCCGCCAGGCAGGTCGCGGATGGAGCCCGCTCCAGCGGCTCGGCACGGGCACGGTGGCCGGTCCCATCACGACGGCCGTCGCCCAGAACGGCCGGGCGTACGTGGCGTGGGGGGCGCAGAACATCAGCGAGTCGACGGGGTTGCACGTCAGCTTCAGCGTCGCCGTGCGGCCCGCGGGAGCGACGCGGTTCCGCGCCCCCCAGGTGCTCGAGCAGGTCGCCACCCGGACGGCCTTCCTGCCGCGGCTGGGGCCGGACCTGGCACTCGCGGGAACGCAGGCGCTCGTCGCGTGGACCGGCAACGACGGCGCCTGGCGCGTGCGCGTCGCGCAGAGCGACGCGAACGGGCGCTTCGGCGCCCCGCAGACGCTGTCGGCGGCGCAGAGCGACGCGGCGCTCGGCGATCTCGCGGCGCTGCCCGACGGCACCGCCGTCGCGACGTGGGCCGGCCTGGACAGCGAGTACCTCGTGCACGACGTCGCCGCGGCGGTGCGCCTGCGCGGCGGGGTCTTCGGGCCGCCGGAGCCCGTGAGCGCCGCGGCGCTGCGCGCGCCGGTGGTGGCGCTCGACCCGGCGACGGGTCAGCCCACGGTGGCGTGGGCCGAGCGCGTCGGGCCGGTGACGAGCGTCGCCACGATCACCGCGTACGTCCGCGCCTCGACGCGCGCCGCGCCGTAGCGCCCGCGAACAGCGGTGGAGGACGGAGCTGCCGGTCCTCCCCCTGTCCGTCCTCGGGCGGGCCTCAGGCGTCGGCGGCTGCGGGCGCGACCGCACCCGCGGGAACGGGCCGCAGGCTCGGCAGCAGCAGGGCCGCCGCCGCCGCGCCGGCCAGCGCCAGCAGGCCGCCGAGCAGGAACCCGCCCTGGTAGCCATGGACGAGCGCCGCGCCGCTCAGCGCCGAGACGCCATGATCGCCGACGTAGCCTCGCGTCAGCGACGCCGCGACGCTCGTCAGGACGGCGAGGCCGAGCGCCCCGCCCATCTGCCGTGAGGTGTTGACCAGGCCGGACGCGAGGCCCGCGCGCTCGGTCGGCACGCCCGCGACGGCGGCGATCGTGACGGGGACGAACGAGAGACCCATGCCGAGCGCGGTGATCACCGAGGGCACGAGCACGTCGCCTGCCCAGGTGCCGCTCGGCGAGATCTGCGTGAGCAGCAGCGCGCCCAGCGCGATCAGGGACATGCCCGCGGTGAGCGTCGCCCGCCCGCCGAACCGTGCGACGAGGCGCGGCGCCAGGGTCGCGGTCGCAGCGAGCGTGCCCGTCATCGGCAGGAACGCGAGGCCGGCCTGCAGCGCCGTCAGCCCGAGGACCTGCTGCAGGTAGAGGGAGAGGAAGAACCACAGCGCGAACATCGTGGCGCCCATCAGGCCGACCACGACGTTGGCGCCGGTCAGCGTGCGCGAGGCGAAGATCGACAGCGGCACGAGCGGCGCAGATGCCCAGCGCTGCTCGATCGCCACGAACAGGGCGAGCAGCACGATCGCCGCCCCGATGCCGGCGAGCACCTCGGCCGAACCCCAGCCATATTGGCCGACGCTGACGATCCCCAGCACGAGGGCGACCAGTCCGGCTGTGAGCGTGAACGCGCCGGCCATGTCGAAGTGACGATGCTCGAGGGATCCGCGGCTCTCGGTGACGTAGTGCCAGGCGACCGGAACGAGCACGAGGCCGATCGGCACGTTGACGAGCAGGATCCAGCGCCAGCTCAGCGCCTCGGTGAGGATCCCGCCGAACAGCGCGCCGGCCGACCCGCCGCCGGCGGCGACGGCCCCCCAGATGCCGAGCGCGCGGTTGCGCGCCGGGCCCTCGGCGAAGGTCGTCGTGATGATCGACAGCGTCGCTGGCGCCACGATCGCCCCGCCCAGGCCCTGGAGCCCGCGCGCGGCCACGAGCAGCCCTGATGTCGTCGCGAGCGCGCCGAGCAGCGAGGCGAGCGAGAAGACCGCGACCCCGATCAGGAACATGCGCTTGCGGCCGAGCAGGTCACCGGCGCGACCGCCGAGCATGAGGAAGCCCGCGAAGGTCACGGTGTAGGCACTGACGACCCACTGCAGGCTGTTCTCGGAGAAGTCGAGCGCCGTGCGGATCGAGGGCAGCGCGACGTTCACGATCGAGACGTCCAGGATCACCATGAACTGCGCTGCGCAGGCGATCAGCAGGATGATCCCGGTGTGGGATGGACGGCGAGCGTTCGGCACGCGACGAGCCTAGCAGTCGTTGTGTCAGCAACTATCTGGTGCGGTCACCCCTGCTTGACGATGACGAAGCCGTTCTTCCCGAGCAGCCGCCCGTAGCGCCGCGCGCCCAGGTGGCCGAACCCGGGCCACACGTACCACGTGTAGTGGCCGGGGGCCAGGTGCTGGCGCTTGCCGCGGTAGAGCCAGCTCGTGCGGACGCTCATCCGCGCCCTGCGCGGCCAGGCGCTGAGGATCTTGCGCTTGCCGCGGAAGATCTGGACGTTGTAGTAGCGCGCGCCGCGGATCACGCGCCAGCGCAGCTGGGGCGGCTTCGACAGCCGGTGGTTCGTCGTCGTGGACGCGAGCTTCAGGATCGGCGGCGCGGCGGGGGTGACGACGGTGCCCACGTCCGATGAGTTGCCTGCGTCGTCGAACGCCGTGAGCGTGTAGTGGTACTCGATGCCGTTGGTGAGCTTCGAGTCGTTGAAGCTGCGCTCGGTGCCCGTGTAGACGACGGTGCTGGGCGCGCCGCCGACGCCCGGCGAGCGGACGAGCTGAACGCGGATGGTGTCCGGCGACGGGGTCCAGCTGAGCGTCGCGCTGGCATCGCCGGGCTGGGAGATCAGCGCCGCCGGCGCGGGCGGGGTCGCGTCGTAGCGGAAGGAGAACGGCAGCGGCGCGCTCACGTTGCCCGCCAGGTCGGTGCACGTCCCGGAGACCGACGCCGTCGCCGCGTCGGGCCCGGCATAGGTCGCGGTGGTGCACGACCCGATGCCCGAGACGGCGTCGCTGCCGCTGTAGCTGACGGTCAGTGGCTGGACGTACCAGCCGTTGCGGTCGGGGAGACGGTCGGCGCCGGCACTGAGCGACTGCGGAGCGGTCATGTCGATCTTCACGACTGCCGTGGACTGGCTGTCGCCGTCGCCGTTCGACGCGCGGCAGGTGATCGACGTGCCCTTCGTCTCGGTGTCGAGCCTCGTCGTGTCGCACCCGGAGGAGGTCTGATCCCCCTGGACCACCCACTTGACGCTCACGGGGCTCGTGTACCAGCCTGAGCCAGGGCGGCTCTGGGCTCCGTCGATCACCGGGCTGATGACCGGCGGGCTGGCCGCCGCGCCGGGTGCGAACGCGAGCGCTCCGCAGATCACGAGCAGGAGGTTGCGAGCGAGCGCCGGCATGGTCCCGTCACCAGCGTTCCGGCTGCCCGCGCGGCTCGCGTCGCAGGCGCATGATCCGGTCCACCAGCGCGGCGCTCGCCAGCGCGAGCGCCAGCAGCGCGAGGCCGCCGCGCGCGAGCGCCCCGGCATCGCGCGCGCTGTCGGCGACGGACCGCAGGGAGGTCCGCGGGGAGCTGTGCGAGGGTGCCGCCGCGCCCGCACGCAGGGTCGCCACACCGGCGGCGCGCCGCGGCGGGTGCGCCGCCGGCACGTGCTGCCGCGTGCGGTGCCGTCTCGGCTTGGAGGCCCGCGACCGGGAGACGGCGCGGCTGTGGGAGCCCTGTGCCCCCGCGCT
>JADGPM010000177.1 GCA_017882425.1 Solirubrobacteraceae bacterium | reverse complement strand
GGCGCTGTCACAGGACGTGACCCCCCAAGGACAAGGAGCGTTCATCGCATGTCCCGCAGCAGCATTCGCATCACCCTCTTCGCCCTCGTGGCGATCCTCCTCTTCGCCCTGCCGGGCTCCGCGATGGCGCGCAAGCATCAGCGCCACGCCAAGCCGCGGCACGCACGAGTCGCCGACCGCAACCACGACGGGCTGCCCGATACGTGGGAGAAGGCCAACCACCTGAGCCTCAAGGTCAACCAGGCCCCTCGCGACCCTGATCAGGACGGCCTCAGCAACGCGGCGGAGTTCGTCGCGGCGACCGATCCCAAGAAGGCCGACAGCAACGGCGACGGCGTCCCGGACGGCCAGCAGAACGCCGGCACCGTCGTGACGTTCACGAACGGCGTGCTGACGATCGCCGGCTTCGGCGGCGCGACCGTCAGCGGCACCGTCGACGCGACGACGCAGATCGAGTGCCGCAACACCGCCCAGACCGAGAGCGACGACGACGCGACGGCCACCCCGCCGCACCTTGCCGTGACGGCGTCCGGCGGCCACTCCGGCGACGGCGAGTCCGGTGACGACAGCACGTCGAACCCGCCCACGCTCATGAATCCGGGCACCACGCCGACGACGCCGCCCACGCAGGGCTCGGGCGACCACCATGGTGGCGGCGACGACAACGGCTCCGACGACAACCAGGGCGACGGCCACGGGCAGGTCGCGGGCTGCGACGCCACGGCGCTCGTCGCCGGCGCGGTCGTGCACGAGGCCGACCTCAGCGTCACGTCCACCGGCAATGTCTGGCACGAGATCAAGATCGTGCTGAACCCGCCGACGACGCCGGTCACCACCACAGCCGTGACGGCGCGGAACTAGTCCCGCCGACGTGGTGGTCGCGCGACCGGACGTCGCCCGACCACCACGAGCCGCCGTGTCATCGCAGCGCCGAGGCGCCCTCCGGGGCGTCTCGGTCGTTTTTCCGGTCCACTGCATCAAAGATGCACGCGTGACGTTTTCGGTCTACGGTTGTCCCACCCGGGAACCCGCCTTGAGCCCGCAGATGCCCACAGTCATGCTTCGCGCCCAGAGCGACGAGCGTCTCGCACGCCTCGCCGCCGCCGGCAGCGAGCGCGCATTCGAGGCGATCGTCGAGCGCTACCGGCGACCCCTGATGGGCTACGCGCGCCGCATGGTCGGCGACTCGCGCGCCGAGGACGTCGTGCAGGCGGCGCTGATGGGCGCCTGGAAGCAGCTCCAGGGCGGGTCCGAGATCCGCGACCCCCGCGCCTGGCTGTACCGCGTCGTGCACAACGGCGCCGTCAACGCACTGAAGCGCTCGAGCACCTCCGACCTGCCCCTGCTCGACGGGGCCCCCGCGCGCGATCTGGACCTCCAGGATCAGGTCGAGCACCGCGAGACGGTGCGCGCCGCGCTCGACGAGATCGCCGCGCTCCCGGCCCAGCAGCGCACGGCGCTGCTGGCCGTCTGCGTGCAGGGCCGGCGCCACCGCGACATCGGTCGTGAGCTCGGCGTCAGCGAGGGCGCCGTGCGGATGCTGATCCACCGCGCGCGCTCGACGGTCCGCACCGCGGCGACCGCACTGATCCCGTGGCCGGTGGCCCACTGGCTCGCGGGCAGCGGGCGCGCCACGGAGCTGGGCGGCGCCGGCGCGGGTGCAGGCCTGATCGCCGGCGGCACCTTCAAGGCCGCCGCGCTCATCGCCGCAGCGGGCGTCGCCGCGACCGCCGGACCCGCCGCCGTCGACGCCGTGCAGCATCAGGCGGGGCACGCGTCGCCCCGGGCGAGGACCGCCGCCGCGCTCGCCGCCCCCGCCGTCGGGCGCACCTCCGCGCTCGCCGCCGCGCCGCTGCGCCCGACGGCGCACACCCGTCAGGTCGTGCGCCTGCGGCTGCGACACGCCGTGCCCGCCGCCCCGCAGCGGCGTACGCTGGTCGCCGACGCCGCGCCCCGGCCGAGCACCCCCGCCGCGAGCGCCCCGGCGCAGCCCGCGGTACCCGTCGACGCCGGCGCGACGGCTCATGCCGCCACGCCCACGACCTTCCTCGCGCCGGCCTCCGCGCCCGCGCCGGCAAACGCCGCGCCGAGTGTCCCCGCCGTGGACGACGACTACATCGCCGCCCAGGAGGACCCGCCGGATCTGGCGGCCGGCGAGCAGGCGATCGGCCCGGACGGCGTGCCCGACCAGTACATCCCGCCCGACACCTCCGCAGAGCAGGCCGACGCCGCGATCGCGAACGGCCCGGACGATCCGGCCGACACCTCGGCCGACACGTCTTCGGACACCAGCACGAGCGCGCCCGCCGACAGCACTCCGTGACGTTTTTCGTCGCGGGTTGTCTGAACCGCGACCCCTCGCCGGGCGCCACTTCTCAGCTCAGGGCCGGCCGGCGAGTCTCCCCGGTTGGACGGAGAGAACGAGAATTCATCCCCCCAAGACGGCGCCCGGGCCGGTGGGGGCGGCATGGACAGCCGCCCCCACCGGGTGGGGCACGTTGATCAGGCGTTGATGGAGACCATGCGCTCGATCGGGATGCGCGCCCGGGCGGCGATGTCCGCGGGCACCTTGACCTCGTTGGTGACGTCGCGCAGCGTGTCGCGCAGCTTCGGCAGCGTGATCATCTTCATGTAGCGGCAGGTGGCCGCCTCGTTGGCCGCGACGAACGTGACGTCCGGCGCCGCCTGGCGCATCGGGTAGAGCATCCCGGTCTCCGTCGCCACGATCACGGTCTCACCGGCGTGCTCGCGCTCGGCGCGCTCGGCGTACGTGAGCATGCCGCCGGTCGAGAGCATGTGCACGCCCTCGGCGTCGACGTCGCCCGCGGCGACGTACTCCATCACCGAGGTGACGCAGCCGCACTCCGGGTGGATCAGGAAGTCCGAGCCCGGGTGCTCGTCGCGCACACGCGTGATGTCGGCCGGCCGGATGCCCGCATGGACGTGGCACTCGCCGCTCCACACGTGCATGTTGCGATGGCCGGTCGTCTTCTCGACGTACGCGCCCAGGAACATGTCGGGGCCGAACAGGATCTCGGTCTCCGGGCCGTGCTCGCGCAGAATGTGCTCCACCACCCTGACCGCGTTCGAGGAGGTGCAGCAGTAGTCGGTGAGCGCCTTGATCTCCGCCGTCGTGTTGACGTACATGACCGTCTGCGCGCCCGGGTGCTTCGCCTGCCAGACCGCGAGCTCGTCCGGCGTGATCGAGTCCGCGAGCGAGCAGCCGGCGTCGAGGTCCGGCAGCAGCACGCTCTTGTCGGGACAGAGGATCGACGCCGTCTCGGCCATGAAGTGCACGCCGCAGAAGGCGATCACGGGGTTGTCGGCCTTCGCGGCCTGCTGGGAGAGCCCGAGCGAGTCGCCGACGTAGTCGGCGACGTCCTGGATCTCCGGCACCTGGTAGTTGTGGGCCAGGATGATCGCGTCGCGCTCGCGCGCGAGCTCGCGGACCTCCTCGTGCAGTGCGGCGACGTCGATCGGCTCGGGATCCTCGACCCCGGCCATCGGGAGGGACAACGGCTTCATGGCAGCGGCTCCAGCTTCAGCGACAGGTCCAGTGCGGGGGCCGAATGTGTCAGGGCACCCACGGACACCCAGTCTACGCCGGTGCTCGCGGCGGCCCGGATCGTCTCCAGCGTGATGCCGCCGCTGGCCTCGAGCGTGGCGCGGCCCGCGACGTGTGCGACCGCGGCGCGCAGCTCCTCGGGTGCCATGTTGTCGAGCAGCAGATGCTCGGCGCCCGCCCCGAGCGCCGCGTCGATCTCCTCGATGCCGCGGCACTCGACCTCGAGCGGCACGTCCGGGTAGGCCGTGCGCGCGCGCCGCGTCGCCTCCGCCACACCGCCGGCCATCGCGATGTGGTTGTTCTTGATCAGCATCTGATCCCACAGGCCGACGCGATGGTTGGTCCCGCCCCCGGCGGCGACGGCGGCCTTCTCGAGCATCCGCAGGCCCGGCGTCGTCTTGCGCGTGTCGAGCACGCGTGCGCCGGTCCCCTCGATCTCGCGCACGTAGCGGGCGGTCTGCGTGGCGACCCCGCTGAGCTGCTGGACGAGGTTCAGCGCGGTGCGCTCGGCCGCGAGGACCGCCTGGGCGAAGCCCTCGACCACGAGCACCGGGCCGCCCTCGCTCCAGCGACCCTCGGGCGCGAGCCGCTCGATGGCGGCGGATCGGTCGAGCGTCGTGAAGACGAGCTCGGCCGCCGCCAGGCCGTAGAGCACGCCGGGCTGCTTCTGCAGCATCGTCGCGCGCGCGCGCAGCTCCGGCGGGACCGTGGCCAGCGAGGTCAGGTCGCCCGTGCCGACGTCCTCGGCGATCGCGCGGGCGACGACGTCCTCGAGCTCACGGCGGGTTCGGTCGTCCATCCCGGCGGAGAATACGGTTGTCGGCGTGAGCATCGACCTCAGCAACGGCCAGTTCCCGTCCGCGGCGGGCTACCTGGACACGAGCACTCTCGGACTCCCGCCGGCGCGCGCCGCCGACGCGCTGCGCGAGGCGATCGACGCCTGGCAGGCGGGCGCCGCCAGCGCGCCGGGGTACGACAGGGCGGTGGAGCGCTCGCGGGCGGCGTTCGCCGGCCTGGTGGGGGTGCCGCCGGCGTGGATCGCCACCGGCGGCCAGGTCGCCTCGTTCGTCGGCCTCGTCGCCGCCTCACTGCCCGCAGGTGCGGAGGTCCTCGCCGTGGAGGGCGAGTTCACCTCGGTCCTGTTCCCGTTCCTGGCGCGGGCGGACCTGCACGTGCGGATCGTGGCGCCGGACCGGCTCGCCGGGGCCGTCACCGGCGCCACAGACCTGGTCGCCGTCAGCGCCGTCCAGTCCTCCGACGGCACGCTCGCCGACCTCGAGACGATCGGGAAGGCCGCCCGCGCCCACGACGCGCGCCTGCTCGTCGACGCCACGCAGGCGGTCGGCTGGCTGCCCACGGACGCCCGCGCGGCCGACTACCTCGTCTGCGGCGCCTACAAGTGGCTGCTGTCCCCGCGCGGCACGGCGTTCTTCAGCGTCCGCCCGGAGCACTGGGAGACGCTGCGGCCGGTGCACGCCAACTGGTACGGCACGCCGGACCCGTACAACGGCATCTACGGCGGCCCGCTGCGCCTCGCCGACGACGCGCGGCGCTTCAACGTCTCCCCCGCCTGGCTCGCCTGGGTCGGCACCGCCGCGGCCCTCGACCTCGTCTGCGAGGTCGGCGTGGACGCGATCCACGCCCACGACGTCGCGCTCGCCAGCCGCGTGCGCGACGCGCTCGCGCTGCCGGCCAGCGGGTCCGCCGTCGTCTCGGTCGCGGTCACCGACGCCGAGGCCGAGCGCCTGCGCGATGCGGCCGTGCGCTTCTCGATCCGCGACGGCCGCGCCCGCTTCGCCTTCCACCTCTACAACCGCGAGGCCGACGCGGACGCGGTGCTGGAGGCCTTCGACTGAGATAGCTTGCCGCCCCATGCGCGCCCTGCTGCTTCGTGAGCTGACCGGCCCCGCGGGCCTGAAGGTCGAGGACGTCCCCGAGCCGGAGCCCGGCGAGGGCATCGTCGTCTTCGACGTCCACGCCGCCGGGGTCGGGTTCGTCGACATGCTCGTGACGAAGGGCGACTACCAGATCCGGCCGCAGCTGCCGTTCGTCCCCGGGATCGAGGCCGCGGGCGTCGTGCGCAGCGCGCCGCCGGACGCGGCGGTCAAGCCGGGCGACCGCGTCGCCGCCACCCTGCCCTTCGGCGCGTTCGCCGAGGTCGCCGCCGCGCCGGCGTTCCTGACCTTCCGGATCCCGGACGAGATGGCCTACGACGTCGCCGCCGGGTTCGTCGTGAACCATCAGACGGCGCACCTGGGGCTCGTCCGGCGCGGGCGCCTGGCGGCCGGTGAGTCCGTGCTCGTGCACGGCGCTGCCGGCGGGGTCGGGACGGCGTCGATCCAGGTCGCCAAGGCGGCGGGGGCCGGCGCGGTGATCGCGATCGCCGGTGGTGAGGGGAAGCAGCGCGTCGCGCTCGCCGCGGGCGCCGACATCGCCGTCGACCCCGGCGAGGACTGGGTGGCACGCGTGCGCGAGGCGACCGGCGGTCTGGGCGTCGACGTCGTCGTCGACCCGGTCGGCGGCGAGCGCTTCGACCTGAGCCTGAAGTGCATGGCACCCGGCGGGCGCCTGCTCGTCGTCGGCTTCGCCGGCGGCACGATCCCGACGCTCTCGGTGAACCGGCTGCTGCTGCGCAGCATCGACGTCGTCGGCGTGAACTACGGCGGCTCACTCCCCTTCGACCAGGAGTTCCCAGCCGCCGCCCACGAGGACCTCATCCGCTGGTGGCGCCGCGGCGCGCTCGATCCCGTCGTCGGCGCGATCTATCCGCTCGAGGAGGGCGCCCGCGCGCTGGTGGACTTCGCCGAGCGCCGCGTCGCCGGCAAGCCGGTGATCCGTGTGCGCGAGGGTTAGCTCTCCCGCAGGACGTGGATCGAGCGGAAGTCCGGGTCGCTCGACCCGTGCAGGCGCCCGCCGGAGTCCAGCGTCTCGCGCAGGTAGCGCGCGATCTCGGCGGTGAGGCGCTCGCCGGGCAGGATCGCCGGGATGCCGGGCGGGTAGCCCGCGATCGACTCGCAGGAGATCCGCCCGACGGCGTCCTCGACGGGCACCTGCTCGGCGTCGCCCAGGAAGGCCTCGCGCGGCGGGACGGCCATCACCGGCGGCTCGACCGGCGCGAGGATCGGCAGCGTGCGCTCGCCGGGGCGGCGCATGCGCTCCACGACCTCTTCGACGTCACCGGCCATCCGCAGCAGCGTCGCCTCGGTCTCCCCCATGCCGATGATGAAGACCATCGTCGACTGGGTCGCGAGCTCGATGTGGTCGTCGTAGCTCTGGCGCAGGCCGTCGCGCAGCTCCAGGCCGGTCCGGCCGGTGCCGCGCACGTCCAGGACGACGCGCAGCGGGTCGTAGGCCGCGATCCCCGGCTGGCCGACGAGCGCGTCGTCGAGCAGCCCGACGCCCTCGATCGAGCGCAGCTTCTCGCGCGCGACGGGCAGCGCGCCCAGGGTCTCGTGGAGCAGCTGCTCGCCGTGCACGGCGAGCTGGCGGCGCGCGGCGTCGAGCGAGGCGAGCAGCAGCGAGTTCGGGCTCGTCGAGCGCGTGATGCGGATCGCCCGTGCCAGGCGCGCCTCGTCGACGCGGTCGCTGTTGCCCAGGTGCAGGATCGCGCTCTGCGTGAGCGAGCCCGCGAGCTTGTGCGTGCTCGTGAGCACGGCGTCGGCGCCGCAGTGCAGCGCGCTCGGCGGCAGATCCGGGTGGAAGCCGAAGTGCGCGCCCCAGCTCTGGTCGACGATCAGCGCGACGCCCGCATCGTGTGCGACGCGGGCGCAGGCCTCGATGTCGGCGGCCATCCCGTAGTACGTCGGCGAGACGATGAACGCTGCGCGCGCGTCCGGCGTGGCGGCGAGGACGGCGGCGAGCGCCTCCGGCGTGACGCCGTGCGCCGTCCCGCGCTCGGCGTCGTACTCCGGATGCACGAACGACGGGATCCCGCCGCTGAGGACGAGCCCGTCGACGACCGAGGCGTGCGAGTTGCGCTGAGCGACCACCCGCGTGCCGAGCGGCGCCAGCGCGAGGCACAGAGCGTGGTTGCCCTGCGTCGCCCCGTTCGTCAGGAACCACGAGCGCCTGGCGCCGTAGGCCTCCGCGGCGAGCCGCTCGGCCCGCTGGTAGGGCGAGGGGTACACGCCGATGTCGACGCCGTGGATGTCGGCGGGGACGTCGAGCATCAGCGCGTCGTCGCCGATCGCCTGGCGCAGCCCGGGGTCGGCGCCCTGCCCGCCCTTGTGGCCGGGCACGTTGAAGCGCCCGGGCCCGCGGAAGCCGAAGCCGACGATCGCGTCCAGGTAGGGCGCGGTCGGCTGCTCGCTGTCGAGCTGCTCCTCGTCGGCGCTCATGCCGCGGTCCCAGCGGCGCGCAGCAGCTCGGCGCGGACGAACCCGTCGAGGTCGCCGTCCAGCACGCGCTGGGCGTCGCCCATCTCGAAGTTCGTGCGGTGGTCCTTGACCATCGTGTACGGGTGCAGCACGTACGAGCGGATCTGCGAGCCGAAGTTCACGTCCTGGGCCTCCCCGCGCTCCTTCGCGATCTCCTCGCGCCGGCGGCGCTCCTCGGCCTCGAGCAGCTTGGCACGCAGCATCTTCATCGCGGTGTCCTTGTTCGCCGACTGCGAGCGCTCGTTCTGGCACTGCACGACGATGCCGCTCGGGCGGTGCGTGATCCGCACCGCCGAATCGGTCTTGTTGACGTGCTGGCCGC
>JADGPM010000016.1 GCA_017882425.1 Solirubrobacteraceae bacterium | reverse complement strand
GGAGCGGCGCTGCGCTCGTTCCCCTCCGCCGCGGTCTACGGCGGGACGAAGGCCGCGCAGCGGATGTTCGCCGAGGCGCTGCGTCACGAGCTGGACGGCACCGGCGTGTCGCTGACGACGATCTACCCGGGCGAGATCGCCACGTCGCTGCATGACCACGAGAAGGACCGCATGCCCGCCTGGTACCGCGGCGGCCCGCACGCCGCTCCGGCCTCCGAGCTCGCCACGCGCATCGTCGCGGCGATCGAGGCGGACGACCGCGCCGTCTACTACCCGGGCCTCGTGCGGCTGCTGCAGATGCTGCACAACCTCAGCCCGCGCGCGTCAGACATGCTGCTGCGCCGCCTGCGCGGCAGCGCCGCGGCGCCGCGGCGGGACTAGGTCCGGGGCCTACGGCCGCAGCGAGCTGCGCGGCACGCGCTGCATCTCGGCGACGGTGCGGACCAGGCGCTCCTCGACGATCGACGTCATGACGCGCGCCGCCGGTGAGAGCGGCGCGCCCTGGCGGAAGACGAATGCCAGCGACACGCCGATCGGCTCGGCGAACGGCACCCAGCCCACGTTGCCCGCGAGCCGGTGGCGCCGGGCGACGAGCAGCCCGTGCCAGTTGACGGTGTCGCCGACGCCGGAGGCGACGAGGTCGAACACGGTGGTGTCGGACTCGACGTCGATGACGGGGCGGATCGTGACCCCGGCGCGCTGCGCGAGCTCCGCGAGCCGCCGGCGCGTCGGGTCCTCGATGCCGAAGCTCGCGTCCGGCATGATCAGCGGCATCTCGGCCAGGCGCTCGATCGTCATCGGCTCGCGCAGCTTCGCCCGGTCCGTGCTGACGAACACCAGCTCGTCCTCGACGACCGGCTGCACGTCGAGCCCTTCGTCGTCGATCGGCAGCGCGACGATCGCGGCCTCCAGGCGCCCGGCCCGCACGTCCTCCGCCGCATCCGCGGAGTTCAGGCCGAGGATCCGCACGCGCACGTTGGGATGGCGGCGGCGGAACTCGGCGATCAGATCCGAGCCCAGGTAGTCCCCGGCGGCCGCGAAGGTGCCGAAGCTCGCCGTCCCGCCGCGCAGTTCGCGCACGGCGGCGACCGACTCACGCGCCTCCTGGACGGCCTCGAGCACCGCCTCGGCGCGTGGCCGCAGCGTGCGGCCCGCGTCGGTCAGGACGAGGCCGCGCCCGACGCGCTGGAAGAGCCGCACCCCCAGTTCGTCCTCGAGCCGGCGGACCTGCTCGCTGACCGACGGCTGCGCGAGGTGCAGCGCGTCGGCGGCGGCGGTGAACGAGCCGTGCTCGACCGACGTGACGAAGTACTCGAGCTGCTGGAGGTTCATGAGCCGCCGACCTCAAGGCGTTGCCTATGGTTCATAGAGGAAACAAAGCCTACCGCTGGTAGGTGCGAACCCCCATCATGCTGTTCATGACCTTCTTCATCATCCTCGTCGTCACCGTCATCGTCCTTGCTGCAGCCCCGCGCTACGGCCAGGACTCGCGACGGCCATACGACGGCCGCCTCAACTGGTAGCGCCCGCGGTTGCCCGGTCCAGTGGAGCAGCACCGTGAGCACTCGCTCGGCGTCGCACTGACGCTCGGGTCGGCTGTCGCATTCGGCGCCACCGGCGTCCTGGCCAAGCTGGCCTACGGCGCCGGCGCCGATGTCCCGGCGCTGCTCAGCGCTCGCTTCACGCTCGCCGCCCTGCTCCTGTGGGGCCTCGTCGCCTGGCGGCGTCCGGCGTTCCCGCCGGCGGGCACCGTGCTCGCCGCGCTGGCCCTGGGCGCCGTCGGCTACGCCGGCGAGGCGCTGCTCTACTTCTCGGCCCTGCAGCGGCTCGACGCCTCGCTCGTGGCGCTGCTGCTGGCGACCTACCCGGTCGTCGTCGTCGGCGCGGCGATCCTCCTCGGCCGCGAGCGCCCCGACCGCGGTCGCACGATCGCGCTGTCCGCCGCGCTCGCCGGGACGGTCCTCGTCCTCGGCGGCGCGAGCATCGGCGCGCTCAACGGCGCCGGTCTGCTCCTCGCCCTGGGCTCGATCTTCGCCTACGCCACCTACGTCATCCTCGCCGACGGCTTCACCCGCCGGATCGACGGCCTGCTGCTGGCGGCCCTCGTCATCACCGGCGCCGCGGTCGGGACGAGCGTCGCGGGCA
This sequence comes from Solirubrobacteraceae bacterium, assembly GCA_017882425.1. GTDB lineage: Bacteria > Actinomycetota > Thermoleophilia > Solirubrobacterales > Solirubrobacteraceae > F1-60-MAGs163. The sequence goes on along the minus strand of JADGPM010000016.1, from coordinate 1,115 downwards.
TCGCCGGCGGCGCCGACTACGCGCTGGCGCCCGTCGCGTGGCTGTCGATCGCCGGCCTGGCCGCCGTCTGCACGGTCGTCCCGATCACCGCCTTCCTGCTGGCGCTGCCGCGGATCGGGCCGGGCACCGCGAGCATCCTCTCGACGCTCGAGACGGTCGTCGCGGTGGGCCTGGCCGCCGTGCTGCTGCACGACGCGCTCGGCGCGCTCCAGCTGCTGGGCGCCGCGCTCGTCCTCGGCGCCGTCGTGATCCTGCAGCTGCGGGGTAGGGTCAGCACCGATGACACTGCCGCTGAGCTCGCCGCTGCCGCCCCAGCTCGCACGCTCGCGCTCGTCCCTGCCGACGGAGCCGGGATGGGCCTTCGAGCCGAAGTGGGACGGCTTCCGGGCACTGGCGTTCGTGGACGGCTCGAGCACCGAGCTCCAGTCGCGCAACGGCCGGCCGCTGTCACGGTATTTCCCTGAGATCCGCTTCCCCGAGGGCCGCTACGTCCTCGACGGCGAGCTGATCGTCCGCGGCGCTGACGGCCGCGAGGACTTCGACGTGCTCGGCCAGCGCGTCCACCCCGCCGCCTCGCGGATCGAGCGCCTCAGCCGCGAGACGCCCGCGGTCTACGTCGCGTTCGACCTACTCGCGCGCGGGGACGACGTCCTGCTCGAGCTGCCCTACGCCGAGCGCCGCTCCGCGCTGGAGGCCCTGGTCGCAGACCCCGTCGAGCTGACGCCGATGGTGCTCAGCGCGCAGGAGGCGACCGGCTGGCTGCACAGCGCCGAGGGCGTGATGGCCAAGCAGCTCGACGCGCCCTACCGCCCGGGCGAGCGCACCGGGATGCTGAAGATCAAGCGCGTGCGCACGATCGACGCCGTCGTGATGGGCTGGCGCCCCGGCAAGGAGGAGGGGACCGCCGGCGCGCTGATCCTCGGGCTCTACGGCGAGGACGGGGAGCTGCACGAGGTCGGCCACTCGTCCGGCTTCACGGCGAAGGAGAAGCGCGAGCTGCCCGGGCGCCTGGCGCCCTACGAGACCGGTGAGCGGGGCAGCGGCGAGCCGAGCCGCTGGTCCGCCGGGCGCGACCTCCAATGGGTCGCGCTGCGTCCCGAGCTCGTCGTCGAGGT
>JADGPM010000176.1 GCA_017882425.1 Solirubrobacteraceae bacterium | reverse complement strand
TGCTGCAGGAGGTGGAGGAGCTGCGCGACGAGCTCGCGCTCGCGCGATCCTCGGACAAGCCGCCACCCGTGTCTCCCCGCGCGCCCCCGAGGCGGGGGAAGCAGGCGCCATGATCTCGATCGGGACGCTGGCCCGGACTCCGCGCGCGACGTTCGAGTTCGCGAACGTGATCCTGACGACCCCCGACGCTCCCATCGGGCAGACGCCGCGCGAGGTCATCTGGACGCATCGCGGGACGACGCTCTACCGCTACCGGTCGAACCGCCGCGAGCACGCGATCCCGGTGCTGCTCGTGTTCGCGCTGATCAATCGCCCGGAGATCTTCGACCTGCGACCGGGCGGCTCGTTCGTCGAGTTCCTGCTCGTGGAGGGCTTCGACGTCTTTCTCGTGGACTGGGGCGTCCCCGATGAGGAGGACGCCGACATGGGGCTCGCCGAGTTCGTCTGTGACGAGCTGCACTGGGCGGTGCGCGAGACGCTGCGCGGCAGCGGCCAGGAGGAGTTGACACTGGTGGGTTGGTGCATCGGCGGGACGCTGTGCGCGATGTACTGCGCATTGCATCCGGCGGGCGCGGTCCGCAACGCGGTGCTGCTGACGACTCCGATCGATCCGAGTGCCTCGCTGTACGCGCGCTGGGTGGGCCACGACGACTTCGACGTCGATCTCATCGCGGACCGCTACCCGGCCGTCCCCGGAGCCGGGATCGACTTCGCGAACAAGCTGATGAAGCCGGTCACGAACCACGTGACCACCTACCGCCGCCTGTTCCAGGGCATCCTCGATGGTCGCGACCCGCGCTCGACCTACCAGGCGATGGCCAGGTGGGTGGCGGACAACCCGCCGTTTCCCGCGCGCGCCTACCGCGAGTGGGTCACGTGGATGTACAAGGAGAACGGGCTGGTCGCCGGCCGCCTGCGCCTGCGCGGCGAGCGCGTCGACCTGACGCGGATCGAGCAGAACCTGCTCGTCGTGACCGCGGGCGCCGACCACATCGCCCCGCCCGAAGGGACCGTCCCGCTGCTCGACCTGGTCTCGAGCGCGGATGTCACCCATCTGGACCGTCCAGGCGGACACATCGGGCTGATGGCCGGCTCGAAGGCCAAACATGACGTATGGCCCGAGCTCGCGGACTGGTTGCGCGAGCGGTCGGGCCTCTGATCCAAGGAGAGAACCATGTCAGTCAGCGCCGCAGCGACCGAGTCCACCGTCAAGCGTCCCCGCCTGCACGGCCGGGTCGCGTTCGTCACCGGCGGCACGCGGGGCATCGGGGGGGCGATCTGCCACAGCCTGGCCGAGCAGGGCGCGGACGTCGCGGCCGGCTACAGCCGCGACCGCGAGACGGCCGACGCCTTCGTCAGCTCGCTCGAGCGCGAGGGCCTGAAGGGCAGCGCCCACCAGGGCAACGTCGGGTCGGCGGACGACTGCCGGCGCACCGTCAACGAGGTGATCGAGCAGCACGGGCGCCTGGACATCCTCGTCAACAACGCCGGGATCACGATCGACAAGACGGTGCTGAAGCTGACAGACGAGGACTGGTACAAGGTCATCGCGGTCAACCTGTCGGGTGCGTTCTTCATGAGTCAGGCCGTGCTGCCGCACATGATCGAGCGGGGCTCGGGGCGGATCGTGAACATCTCCTCGATCATCGGTGAGATGGGCAACATCGGTCAGGCCAACTACGCCGCATCGAAGTCGGGCCTGTTCGGGCTGACCAAGACGCTCGCGCTCGAGGCCGCCCACCAGCTCAAGCGCGCCGGCAAGCTCGAGGAGGACGGCATCGGCATCACCGTCAACACGGTCGCGCCCGGGTTCATCGCGACCGAGATGCTCGAACACGTTCCCGAGAAGGTGCTCGACGGCATCAAGGCCAAGATCCCGGTCGGACGACTGGGCAGGCCCGACGAGATTGCACGCGTCGTGCACTTCCTGGTGGCCGACCAGTCCTCGTTCATCACCGGGGCGATCTGGAGCGTCAACGGCGGGATGGACATGTGAGCGGCGATCTGCGCGCAGCGCTCGTCACCGGCGCGGCCAGCGGGATCGGTGCCGCGGTCGCGGCGCGGCTGCAGCGAGACGGCTGGGATGTCCTGACCACCGACCTGCACGGCGAGGTCGACATCGCGGCCGACCTCACGACGCGGGAGGGCAACAGCGCTGCGGTCGCCGCGGCGATCGAGCGGTTCGGACGCCTTGACGCCGTCATCCCCAGTGCCGGCTTCCAGCACGTCGCGCCGATCGAGGAGTTCGCCGAGGACCGCTGGGACGCGGTGATCGCGCTGCTGCTGACGAGCCCGTTCCTGCTGGCTCGTCATGCGTGGCCGCACCTGCGTGCGTCGGGTGAGGGCCGGTTCGTGGTGATCGCATCCGTTCACAGCCTCGTGGCCTCGCCGTACAAGGCCGCCTACGTCGCCGCCAAGCACGGCGTGCTGGGACTCGTCAGGACGCTCGCGCTCGAGGGCGCGCCCCATGGGATCAGCGCGAGCGCCGTCTGCCCCGCGTACGTGCGCACGCCGCTCGTCGAGGGTCAGATCACCGATCAGGCAAAGGCCCACGGCTTGCCCGAGGAGCGCGTTCTGGAGGAGGTGATCCTGGCGTCGCAGGCTGTCAAGCGCCTGATCGAGCCCGATGAGGTCGCGGCGACCGTCGCCTTTCTGCTCGGTCCCGACGGGCGCGCCTTCACGGGCGCTCCCGTGATCATGGATCAGGGGTGGAGCGCGAGCTGAAGGGTGCCGGCAGTGTGTCGCGCGGCGCTGCCAACGCTTGCGTGCTTGCTGCCAGCGTGCTAATCTGCAAACAGAAGTCGTCGCACCCCCCGACACCGAGGAGCCCAAGGAACATGGCCACCACGTCATCCAGGACCAAGACCAACACCCCGGACTTCGAGGCCGCCGCCGAGCGCGCACGCGAGGCCAACGAGCGCCTGATCGAGGCGAGCCGCAAAGTCTCGACCGCGTACCTCGACGGTATCCAGAGCTACGTCGTCGGCCTCTCGCAGATCGAGCGCAAGGTCGCCGAGCAGTCCAAGGTCGAAGCCGTCGCGAGCCTGCTGGGCGCGCACGCGGACCTGACCGAGGAGATCACCAAGGTCAGCGTCTCGGCCGCCCGCGGGATGATCGCCGTCTAGCGCGGACACCCCCGCATGTCCAGGGCATCCAGCAACGGAGTCGCCCTTCACTACGACAGCACGGGCGCCGGCGCGCCCGTGCTGCTCGTCATGGGGCTGGGAATGAACGCGACCGGCTGGTGGCGAACCGTCCCGGTGCTCCGCACCGCCGGACTGCGCGTGCTCAGCTTCGACAATCGCGGCGTCGGGCGCAGCGAGCGGCCGACCGGCCCCTACACGACCGCCGTGATGGCGGACGACGCGGTGGCCGTGCTCGACGCGGCCGCGGTGGAGCGTGCCCACATCTACGGCATCTCGCTGGGCGGGATGATCGCCCAGGAGATCGCACTGCGACACCCTGATCGGGTGGGGCGCCTGGTGCTCGGGGCGACGACGCCCGGAGGAGCGGGCGCGATCCCGGCCGACCCCGAGACGCTCGAGTTCTTCCAGCGGCGCGGTCGGATGCCGGCCGAGGAGGCGGTCTGGGCGTCGGTGCCCTACAACTACTCGGCGCGCACCCGCGACGAGCACGGCGACCGCATCGCGCAGGACGTCCGCCGGCGGCTGCGCTTTCCGATCGAGCCTGAGCCCTACGCCGCGCAGCTGGCCGCCGCGCTCGGTCACGACACGCACGAGCGGGTCGCGCAGATCCGCGCGCCGACGCTCGTCGTCCACGGCGAGGAGGACGTGATGGTGCCGCCCGCCAACGGACGGCAGCTCGCCGGCCTCATCCCCGATGCGCGCCTGCTCGCGCTGCCGGGCGCGGCGCACCTCTACACGACCGACGAGCCCGACGCCGACCACGAGATCGCGGCCTTCCTCACCGCGAGCTCGGACTGAGCTCCACGCTCAACGTCGCCGCGCGCGCGCACCGACCCCGACGAACGCCTCGTAGACCTCCGTCAGGGCTTGGCGCTGGCGCCCGGTCAGCTTCGGGTCCTCGCGGATCGCCTGGACGACCTTCGATGGTCCGTCCTGCTCGCGCGGCACGCCGGCCTCGTCGTAGAGCGTGTCCGCCGACACCTGCAGACCCTCCGCGATCGACCGCAGCACCTGCTCCGAAGGAGCCCGCAGCCCGCGCTCGATCTGCGACAGGTACGGGTTCGAGATCCCGACCAGCTCCGCGAACTGGCGCATCGACACCTCGGACAGCTCGCGCTGGCGGCGGATGACCTCTCCCAAGGAGGATGCGGGCTTGTCCGGCACGCCCCAAGGATACGTGCTGCGCGCGCGCCCGGCCGCCTCGATCCGAGCTCACGACACGGAGTACATTGGACGTGCAGGCCATCATGGCGGGCGCTCCTCTCTACTTCTCGCACCCGGCCTCGTTCGATCACGAAACCGGGGAGCATCCTGAGCGCGCCGCCCGGATCACGGCGATCGAGGACGCGCTCGCGCGGCGAGACTGGTGCGGCTACGAGCGCCGCGTCGCCCCGCCGGCCGGCCGCGAGGCGCTGGTCGCCGTCCACACGCCGGAGTATCTGGACACCATGCGGTCGCTCTGCGAGGCCGGCGGCGGCGTCCTGGACGAGGACACGGTGGTGAGTCGCGGGTCCTACGAGGCGGCGCTCCACGCCGCAGGGGCGGCGACCGCCATGGCGACGGCGCTGCTGTCCGGTGAAGCTCGCGCGGCCTTCTGCGGGACGCGGCCCCCTGGCCACCACGCGCGTCGCGACAGCACCTCGGGCTTCTGCCTGATGAACAGCGTCGCGGTGGCGGCGCGCCATGCGCTCGAGGCGCTCGGCGCCCGGCGCGTCTTCATCGTCGACTGGGACGTCCACCACGGCGACGGCACGAACGACATCTTCCGGGCGAGCGGCGATGTGCTGTTCGCGAGCATCCACGAGTCGCGCACGTTCCCCGGCACGGGACCGCTCGAAGACGTCGGCGTGCGCGCGGGCGAGGGCTTCTCGATCAATCTGCCCGTGCCGACGGGCGCCGGGGAGGACGCGTGGATCTCCATGCTCGAGCACGTGGTGGTCCCGGCCGCCGCGGAGTTCGAGCCCGACCTCATCCTCATCTCGGCGGGGTACGACGCCCACCATGACGACCCGCAGGGCGGTTGCGAGCTGGACTCGGGCTCGTACGGCGAGATGGCCCGGCACGTCCGCGCGCTCGGCGAGCGGGTCGGTGCCCCCGTGGGCGCTGTCCTGGAGGGCGGGTACGCGCTCGATGCGCTGGCCTCCTCGGTGGTCGCGACGCTCGAGGCGCTGGCCGGCGACGAGGAGCCCGACTCGGTGTCGCCGGACTTCCTCACCTCCCGCGCGGCCTCGCACATCGGCCACCACTGGACGCTCTGAGCAGATGCCGCCCCCGCCCTCGATGCGCGATGTCATGCTCCGCGACGGCACCACGCTGCGCCTGCGCGCCCCGACCCCCGAGGACGCCGGCGACATCGAGGCGTTCTACGACGCGTTGTCGCCGGACAGCCGCTACATGCGGTTCCACAGCTTCGGACGCACCGATGCCGCCGCCCGCGAGTGCGCCGATTCCGACGGGACGAATCGCGTGGCGCTCATCGCGCGACACGCAGGCCGGGTGGTGGCGGCAGCCGGCTTCGACCGCCTGCGCGAGCCCGACGCCGCCGAGGTGGCGTTCACCGTGGCGGACGACTTCCAGGGACGCGGAACGGCCACGCGCATGCTCGAACAGCTGGCCGAGATCGCCGCCGAGCGGGGGATCCGCCGCTTCGATGCGGAGGTCATGGCAGGCAACACGGCGATGCTCAGGGTCTTAGAGCGCGCCGGGTTCGAGCTGCGTCGCCAGGGCGACCTCGGCGAAGTCAGGGTCTCCTTCGACATCGCACCCGTCGACGCGGTGCGGGAGCGGACCGAGCAGCGCGACCACGCGGCCGCGGTGGCGTCGCTGCGCCCGGTGCTCGCCCCCGCGTCGGTCGCCGTGGTGGGCGCCACTGCGGACCAGGGCAGCCTTGGGGGTGCGGTCCTGGGGAACATCCTCGAGGCGGGCTTCCGCGGCGTCGGCTCCGCGGTCACCCGCGACGGTGGGATCGTGCATTCGATGCGCGCCGCGCGCAGTCTCGGGGACCTCAGTGACGTTCCCGAGCTCGTGATCATCGCCGTCCCGGCGCCCGAGGTCCTCGACGTCGCCTCACAGGCCGCGGAGCTGGGAGCGCGGGCGCTGCTCGTGCTGTCCTCCGGCTTCGCCGACCACGGCGACGAGGGCCGCGAGCAGGAGGCGCGGCTGCTGGAGATCGTGCGATCGGCCGGCCTGCGGATGGTCGGCCCCAACAGCCTCGGCGTGCTCAACACCGACGACGAGGTGCGGCTCAACGCCACCTTCGCCAGGGCGCAGGTCCCGGCCGGCGGCCTGGCGATCTGCTCGCAGTCCGGCGCGATCGGCGTCGCCCTGCTCGGCCACGCGGCGGCGCGGGGCCTCGGGGTCTCGACCTTCGCCTCCCTCGGCAACCGCGCGGACGTCTCGACGAACGACCTCCTCGAGTTCTGGGAGGAGGACGAGCGCACCGTCGCCGTCCTGCTCTACGTGGAGACCTTCGGCAATCCCGACCACTTCATCCGCATCGCCCGGCGGGTGTCGCGCCGCAAGCCGATCCTCGCTGTGAAGGGCCGCCACGGCGAAGGCCCGTCCGCGCCGGCCGAATCCCACACAGCCGCGGCCCTCGGCGGCGACGCCGTGATCGACACGCTCCTGCGCCACGCCGGCATCCTGCGCTTCCGCGGCGGCGAGGAGCTCTTCAACTGTGCGCGGTTCTTCGAGAGCCAGCCGCTTCCGCGCGGGCGCCGCGTCGGGATCGTCACCAACTCGACCGGTGTCGCGACGCTGGCGCTCGACGCGTGCGCCACCCGCGGCCTCGTGGTCGACGACCGCCCCGTGGTCCTGGGGATCCACGCGGACCCCGCCGGATACGCGTCCGCGGTCGGCGAGCTGCTCGCCACGGCGAGCGTCGACGCGGTGATGGCCTATTTCGTCGATCTCGTCGGCGGCGATCCCGAGGCGGTGCTCGCCGCGGTGTCGCAGGCTGCCCGAGGTCAGCGGATCCCGGTCGTGGCCTCGGTGGTGGACGCCGACGGGCACCTTCCGCCCGGCGCCCCGGATCAGGTTCCCAACTACCTGTTTCCTGACGGGTGCGCCGGCGTGCTGGCCCGCGCGGTCGAGCGCCGGACGTGGCTCTCGCGCCCGCTGGGCCTGCTTCCCCGCTATGCCGGACTGGACCCCGAAGCGGCACGGACGCTGGTGGCCGCGCGGCTCGACGGGGAGGGGGAGGGGTGGCTGTCGATCGCGGAGGCCGAGACGCTGCTCGCCGCGCACGGGGTCCCGTTCGTGCCCTCGCGGCGGTGCCCGGCGGTGGACGACGCCGTGCGCGCCTCCGGCGAGCTCGACGGACCGGTGGTGCTGAAGGCCGACTTCGCTGCCCCGGCGCACGCCGGTGACGTGGACGCGGTGCTGCTCGGCATCGAGGGGGAGGCGGCGATTCGGGCGGGCTGGCAGGAGATCGAGCGGCGCGTGCTCGCGGCGGGACGCGCGTGGTCGGGCCTGATCGTCCAGCCGCTCGC
>JADGPM010000175.1 GCA_017882425.1 Solirubrobacteraceae bacterium | reverse complement strand
GCACTCACGCTGCATCACCTGCGCCTCGGGTTCCTCGTGCACGAGCAGCCGCTCTCTCGCCGCGCCGTGTACCGCTACCTCGTCGCCTGCGAGCCCGTCGCCGCCGACGTCACGCTGCTGGGGATCGCCGACCGCCTCGCGACGCGCGGACGCAAGGCCGACGAGGCGATCGAGCGGCACATGGAGCTCGCGCTGCCGATGCTGGACGCGGCGCTCGAGCGGCTGGCCGCCCCACCGCAGGAGCCGCTCGTGCGCGGCGACGACCTCGCTCGCGCGCTCGGGATCGAGCCCGGGCCGCAGCTCGGCGAGCTGCTCGCCGGCATCGAGGAGGCGCGCTACGCCGGCGAGGCGGCGACGGCGGACGAGGCGCTCGCCGAGGCCCGGCGCCTGCTCGACGCTTCAGCGCCCGGCTGACGGATCATCGGCGATCCGGCGCACGACCTGCTCGCAGAGGCGCGTGGCGCCGACGACCGTGTCGTAGTCGACGTTCTCGGCGGTGTCGCTGGGCCAGTGGTAGTTCGCCGGCGCCTTGTAGCGGCTGATCGAGCCGATCATCACCGCCGGATAGCCGCGCCTGAGCGCGATCAGGCCGTCGGTCGCGTTGCGGAAGCGCAGCCCGCGGACCAGCTCGACGCCGGCCTGTGAGGCACAGGCGGAGACGAGGTCCTTGAACGCCTCGGGGTAGTCCCGCATCCACAGCATGCCCTCGCCCTCGAGCTGCATCAGCCGCTCGGACCCGACGGTGTCGAGGCAGATTACGTGGGTGCGCTCGACGGGCAGCTCGGGGAAGTGCCGGCGGGCGAAGCCCTGCATGCCCTCCATGAACGACTCCTCCGAGCCGGTCGAGACGAGCAGGACGCGCAGGCCGCTCACCGGGCGCTCGCGCAGCACGCGCGACAGCCCCAGGATGGTCGCCACGCCGCTGAGGTTGTCGTTTCCGCCGGGGACGACCGAGCGCGAGCCGATCTCCGCCATCACGCCGGCCGTGCCGAGCGCCAGCGCCGCGCCCGCGCGCCGCAGGACGCGCGAGCCGGTCAGCCCGCTGAGCGCGACGAGCAGCGGGCCGCCGAAGACGGGGAACATCACCGGCGGGGTGGTGTCCGAGCGCTCCAGCAGGCCGGGGAAGCGCTCGCCGACGAACTGCGGGATCTGCGGGGCGAACAGCAGGCTCCAGTGCGCCGCGTCGTGGTGGGCGATGAAGAGGACGGTGTGCTCAGCATGGGGATCGCCGCATTCGGCGACGACATTCCAGGTCGGCCGGCGCGGCAGCAGCCGCCGGAACCACAGTCGCCCTCCGGAGATGTCGTCGGCGACCCCGGCGGCCGCGAGCCCGCCGACCAGCGCACGCATGGAGCGGCTGCCGCGCAGCGCGGCCAGGCCGGCGCCGAGCGTCATGAGGCCAAGCGGCCACCAGTAGGTCCCGTGGGCGCGCTCCTCCTCGACCCGTGCGGCGCAGCCCTCGGCCTCGAGCCGCGCGGCGATCCAGTCGGCCGCGCGCCGCTCGCCCGCGGAGGCCGACGGGCGCTCGAACGAGGCCAGGTGGAAGACGGCCTCGCGCGCGATCTCGAGCAGCGTGGCATCCGCGACCTGCGCGGAGGCGCCGTTGACGGACTGTCCGGAGGCGGCGATGCGCGCAGCGTACCGGTGCCGGCTCCGCGCGCCATAGGCTTCAGCCATGCCAGCTCACGATCCGGACTGCCTGTTCTGCAAGATCCTCGACGGCCTCCTGCCCGCGCAGATCGTCGACGAGGACGAGCGCACCGTCGCGTTCATGGACATCAACCCCGCCACGCGCGGGCACGCGCTCGTCGTCCCGCGCGCGCACGGGGAGGACCTCTACTCGACCGATCCGCAGGACGTCGCCGCGACCGCCCTCGCGGCGCAGCGGCTCGCCGTGCGGGCCCGCGACCGCCTCGGCGCCGAGGGCGTCAACCTCCTCAACGCGTGCCGCCCGGCGGCCTGGCAGACCGTCTTCCACTACCACGTCCACGTGATCCCGCGATACGCGGACGATCCCCTGCGGCTGCCGTGGATCCCGGCCGCCGGCGACATGGACGAGGTCGCCGCCGCGGCGGCGACGCTGCGGGGTGAGGCATGAGCGCCGCGGTCCGCCTGGAGCCCGATGGCGCGCTGCTGGTGCTGACGCTCGACGCGCCGCCGCTGAACCTCTTCGACCAGGCGATGATGGACGGGGTGCGCACGGCGATCGAGACGGTCGCCCGCGAGCAGCCGCGCGGACTGCTGATCCGCGCCGAGGGCCGCGTCGTGAGCGGGGGCGTCGACGTCCACCTGTTCGACGGGCTCAGCGTCGAGCAGGGCTCGCAGCTGTGGAGCGAGCTGCTGGATCTCGTCCACGTCCTCGAGGAGCTGCCGCTGCCGACCGTGTTCGCCGCGCACGCCCTGTGCCTGACCGCCGCCTTCGAGCTGTCGCTCGCGTGCGATCTGCTGCTCGCCGCCGAATCGGCGCGCTTCGGGCTCGTCGAGACGGTCGTGGGCCTCACGCCCGCGATGGGCGGTACGCAGCGCATCGCCGAGCGCGCCGGGCCCGCCCGGGCACGCGAGCTCGTGATGACCGGCGACCTCTTCGATGCGGCGACGCTCGAGCGCTGGGGTGTCGTCAACCGTGTCCTTCCCGACGCGGGCTTCGACGCCGCGGCTCGCGCCTTCGCGGCGCGTCTGGCGGACGGGCCGACGCGCGCCCACGCTGCCACGAAGGCGATCGTGCGGGCACAGAAGGAGGGCGGCGCGCGTGCCGCCGACGCGATCGTCCCGCAGGTGGCGGGCGACCTCTTCGCCACGGCGGATCTGCGCAATGCCGTGCGGTCCTTCCTTGCCGACGGCCCCGGCAACGCGACCTACGAGGGTCGCTGAGCCATGCCGAGCGCGCAGAACGGTGGCGTCCAGCTCCACTGGGACGCAGCCGGCGACGGGCCGCCACTGCTGTTGATCATGGGTCTGGGCGGCAGCTCGGCCGCCTGGTACCGGCTGCTCCCGCACCTGCGCGGGCACGCCCGCGCGATCACGTTCGACAACCGCGGCACCGGCCAGTCCGACCGGATCCGGGAACCGCTGAGCGTTGAGGACATGGCGTCGGACGCCGTGGCCGTGCTCGATGCCGCCGAGGTCGAGCGCGCCGACGTCCTCGGCGTCTCGATGGGCGGCATGGTCGCGCAGCACCTCGCGCTCGGGCATCCCGGCCGGGTGCGCTCGCTCATTCTCGGCTGCACGACGGCGAATGCGCGCGCCGGCCTGCCGTCATGGCGGCTGCTCTCGGCCGCCGCGCTGCGCGACGTCGCGCCGGGCCGGGCGTTCGACCTCCTCGCGCCCGCGCTCTACAGCGAGCGCTCGCGCCGCAGCACGCCGGAGCGCATCCGCGAGGACTTCGCCATGCGCGCCCGCGAGGCCACGCCCGCTTCGACCCTCATGGGACAGATGCGGGCGATCTCCGGCCACGACACCCGCAGGCGCCTGACCGAGCTCGAGGGCCTGCAGGTGACCGTCGTGCACGGCGAGCAGGACGCGCTGATTCCGCCCGCGCGCGGGCGCGAGCTCGCCCGGCTGATCCCGGGGGCGCGGCACGCCCCGATCGCCGATGCGGGCCACGTCATGCTCACCGACGCCGAGGAGGCGGTGGTCGGCGTGCTGCTCGAGCACCTCGCGGCGGCGCAGCCTGCGAGCGTCTGACGCGGGCGGCGCGTTGCGCCCCGGTAGCGGGAGGTGCCCGTATCCATCGCGATACACTGAAAAACAGTTCGTCCTACCGCAACAAACCGGGGTCCGAGTGTGTTCAATGGACGTGATGCAACGACGCCTTCTGACGGCGGGCGCAGTCATCTGCGCCCTCGCCGCGATCCCCTCCCTCGCCTCTGCCGACGTCGTCGAGATCGGAAAGCTCGACCCCAACGTCAAGTCCAGCTGCCCCGGTCCGGTGCCCAAGTGCTACGCCTTCGTGCGTGCGACGGGCTACCAGGCCAAGGTGGGCACGACGCGCGGCCTGATGACCATCCCCGCCGACGGGCGCATCGTCGCCTTCACGGTCGGGCTGGGCAAGCCCGGGCCCAAGCAGATCGACTTCTTCACGAACGGCACGAACAAGTTCGGCGCGCCGTCCGTCCAGATCACGATCCTCGACCCCAAGCGCAAGCTCCGCGCCCGCGCCGTCGCCCAGAGCGAGTCCTTCCCGGTCACGCCGTACTTCGGGACGGTCGTCCAGTTCCCGCTGACGAAGACGGTCGCCGTCAAGAAGGGCCAGATCGTCGCGATCACCAGCACCACCTGGGCTCCGATCCTCGCGACGGGCCTGGGCACGGACACGTCCTGGCGCGCCAGTCGCGCGAAGGGCTCCTGCTCGGACGTCGCCACGCAGACGGCGCAGACACAGCCCAATCAGCTGACGCAGTACTACTGCATCTACCCGACCGCGCGCGTGAACTACAGCGCCACGCTGATCACGAACCCGGTGGCGCCGAAGACGGCGAGCACCAAGCAGGCCACGACGAAGACGACGACGAAGAAGAAGTAGGCCCCGTCGTCCGGCGCCTGTGACTCAGCAGGCGCCGGGGTTGTCCTGGCAGAACTTCGAGAACGCGCCGGCGCCGGCATTCTGATCCGGCGTCGCGCCACCCGGGTTCGGCGTGCTCGTCTGGGTGCCGCCGCCTGTACCGCCGGTGCTCGGCGTCGTGGTGCCGCCCGTGGGGGCGGCGGTGCCGCCGGTGCTGGGCGCCGACGTCCCGCCGGTGCCGCTGGAAGCGCCGCCCGTCGCGGTGGTCGGCGTGGTGGTCGTCGGCGTCGTCGTCGTGGCCGCGGTGCCGGTCCCGGCACCCGAGCCCGCCAGCGTGTTCGCGTCAGCCGGGGGAACCAGAGCGGGCGAGGATGTCGGCACCTTGTCGTACGGGCGGCTGTCGCCCCCGCAGGCGGACAGGGCGAGGCTGCTCACGAGAGCCAGGGCACAACTCGAGGCGACGAGCGCGGAGCGCATCGATCCCAGAGTAACGCGCACTCAGGACGGCGGCGCCATACGGCGCCCACACGTCGGGCACTCGTTGAGGTCCTTCTGCGCCATCTGCCCGCACCAGTTGCAGAACCTGAGGTTCTCGACGGCCCACGGGAGCCGTGAGGCGGAGGGGGCGAGTGGGAGCACCTTGCCCACGATCTCGAGCTCCTCGCCCGTCTCCTGATCGCGATAGATCACGTCAGGCTGCGCCTCGAGCAGGAACTCCTGCCCGCTGGACGGGTTGCGGAGGCGGTAGAGCTGACCGGGCGCCATGTGCGGATCGTACCGGGCGTCGCGGGCGCTCGTCGGCCCGGAGCGGCTCGCGGGGCAGGCGGGTGGCATCGGATCCGCCCGCCGATGTAGATTGCACCGCTCATGGGCAGGAAGGTCACGTTCAGTCATGTGGCGCGCGCGGCGGGGATCGCTGCGCTCGCAGCCACCGCCGTCGCCGTCTCGGGCTGCACCAATGCGGGCAGCTCCTCGACGTCCGACCCGATCGCCGGGAAGCAGCTGTTCGTCAAGAACTGCGGTTCCTGCCACACGCTGGCGCGCGCCGGCACGAAGGGCAACGTCGGGCCGAACCTCGATGACGCCTTCCGCGTGGCGCGCCAGGAGAGGTGGGGCGACGACTCGATCCGCGGCGTCGTGCTCGGTCAGATCGGCTTCCCCGGCAAGGGCGGCGTCATGCCGGCGAATCTCGTGACCGGACAGGATGCGCAGGACGTTGCGGAGTATGTCTCCGCCGTCGCCGCCAAGCCCGGCCAGGACGCCGGCCTGCTCGCCACGGCCGTCAAGGCCGCGGGCACCGGCAAGCCCGCCGTCGAGAAGAACGGCGTGCTGTCGATCGCCGCCGATCCGGGCGGCCAGCTCGCCTACGTCTCCAAGACGGCGACCGCCACCGCGGGCCCGATCCAGATCGAGATGCCCAACAAGTCCGGCATCGACCACAATCTCGCGATCGAGGGCACGTCGATCAAGACGCCGATCATCAAGAGCGGCGTCGCCAAGGCCACCGGGACGCTGAAGCCCGGCACCTACACGTTCTTCTGCGAGGTCCCCGGGCACCGGCAGGCGGGCATGGTCGGCAAGCTGACGGTCAAGTAGCACGGGCGCGTCCCCCCGACGGATTGCCTCGGATGGCGGGGCGGGCGGAGTACGGATGCCAGGCATCGCCGACGGTGCGATGGTCGGTCCATGACGGTCCATGCAGGTGCTCGACGAGGGTGCCGGTCGGCGTGTGTCGGCAGCACGATCCTGCTGGCGCTCTGCGCGGCTCCGGCCGGCGGGGCGGGGTTCGGCGTCCCGCACGTGGTCTCGCCGCCGGGGACGCTCCTGACGGGGATCCCGCGGATCGCACAGAGCGTGCGGGGACGGCTGGCGATCGCCTACACCGCGGTACACGGAACCGGGAGCCGGCGGCGGTTCGTCGTGCAGGCCCGGCTGCGTACAGGCGGACGGCTCGGTCCCGTGCGCGAGTGGTCCGGCGACGACGTCCGGGTCGCGGTCGGCCCGGATGGTACGGCCGTCGCCGTCTCCTCGGCCGACGTTCCGGCGCGACCGGATCGCGGCGAGGGTGGGACGATCAGCATCGCGATCGCACGTCCCGGAGATCGGGCGTTTCGCGCTCCGCGGGTCGTGGCGACCGCCGGCCCGTGCACCCGGGCGCCGGACAGCCCCACGGCGCTGGCCGAGTGCGGCCGCGCCGTGATCGGACCGGTCGGCGCGACGATCGACACCCGCGGGCAGGTCACCGCGGTGTGGTGGCGCGATCCGCTCGACGTGCCGGCCCGGCCGGTCGTGCTCGAGTCGGCGACGGCGCCTGCCGGGGGCGCGTTCGGGGCGCCGCAGCTCGTGACCGCAGACGGGATCGAGCAGAGCCGGCTCGCCACGGACCGGCTGGGCACGGCCTGGCTGTCGTCGTTCAGCCCTGTGGATGGTCCACGGCTCGCGAGCCTGCCCGCGGGAGCGGCATCGTTCGGCCCTCCGCTGCCGCTCGTCGACTCGGGCGTCCCGCAGTGGGCCGCCACGGACGCGATCGCCGTCGGCCCGGGCGGCTCAGCCGTGGTGTACAACACGCTCGCAGCCAGTGGACGCGAGGACTTCCGGCTGCGGCCGATCATCGGCCCCCAGTCGCTTGGCGCAGCGGAGCCGATCCCCGACCCCGACCCCTGCCGCGGACGGCTGCGCTGCCAGGGGAACATCCCCGCGGCGGCGCTCCCGGCCGGCGGCATGGCCGTCGCGGCCTGGGACGAGTTCTCGACCCCGGCCGAGGGGAACCCCGACTGGGGTCGCATCAGGGCGGCGATCCGCCCGGCGAGCGGCGTGTTCGCGCCGCCGCTCGCGCTCTCGGCGCCGGGGATGATCGCGGACTCCGAGCCCGCGATCGCCGCGTCGGGCTCGGCCACCACGGTCGCCTGGAACGAACATGACCGGCGCGGCGCCGGCCGCGTGATGTACCGCGTCATGGCATCCGGCGGCAGCTTCGGGCGTCCGCGCCGGATCGCCCGCATCGCCGGCGAGAAGCGCGGCTCGGACGCCCCGCAGATCAGCGCCGCCGGCACGCACCTCACCCTCGCCTGGGCCACCCGGCTGACGTCGGGCAACCTGCGTGGGCGCCTCGCGATCGCTGACTGGCACCGCTAGGAGCGGCCGACGGGATCGTCGCCGGGTCGGCAGTGCCGCGCGGTGCCGCTACAACGCCCGCGCGGCCAGCACCACGGCCACGATCACCGCGCAGGCCGCCGCAACCCACAGCAGGAACCGGAAGGCCTCCGGCTCGGAACGGAACGGGTTGAGCACGATGGTGCGGCGGGCGGGGCGGGCTACAGGACGTAGATCGTCGTGAAGACGATGATCCACATCGCGTCGACGAAGTGCCAGTAGATGCCCGGCACCTCGAGGCCCTTGTGGTGGTCGGGACCGACCTTGCCCTTGAAGATCCGCACCGCGGACATGAACAGCAGCAGCAGGCCGATGACGACGTGCGCGCCGTGCAGGCCCGTGAGGCCGAAGAAGATCGACGCCGAGGCGTTCGTGGTCGGGTTGAAGCCGAGGCTCAGGTACTCGTTGATCTGGATGAAGAGGAACGTCGAGCCCAGCAGGAACGTCGTGACGATCCCGACGCGCATCGCGTACGTGTTGCCGCGCTTGGCCGAGACGTCGGTCCAGTGCATCGTCAGCGACGAGGACAGGAGGATGACCGCGTTCGTCGCCGCGACCTCGACGGGCAGGGCGCCATGCGGCGGCCAGTCGGTCTTCGCGACGACCCGGATGAAGAAGTACGCCGCGAAGAACGCCCCGAAGAGCATGAGCTCGGAGATGATGAACAGCAGGATCCCGAGCACCTCGGGCTCGACCTTCGAGCTGCGGTTCGCGATGGGCGGCCCGTGGTGATGATCGTCGTGGGCGACGGCGGCGGGGATCGCGGCGGCTTCCATGGCGGCTCTCCTGCTCAGGCGGTGACCTGAGCGTCCTCGGGCTGGGTGACGATGTGCTTGACCGGCTTCTGCGCGCTCTTGCGGGCACGCTCGATCAGGTCGGCGCGCAGCCAGCCCGAACGGGTCTCCGAGTACGTCGAGATCACGATGTCGTCGACGTCGAACAGCTCGAGTGCGTTCATCGTTGCGGTGTACGGGTCCGGATCGCCGGTCATGCCCGCCGCCTGGAGGTTGCCGGCGCGCGCGCGGTCGACGACCTGCGCGAGGCGCGCCTGCGCCCGCTTGACGGCGAGGCCGTCGCCGCCCTCGAGCGGCACCACGAAGATGAAGAGACGCTCCCGGCCGGACGGCTCGGCTTCCGCCATCGCCTTCAGCTCGGCGATCAGCGCGTCGCTGTTGGTCGTCCGGTTGGCGACGACGAGCGTGATGTCGAAGGGCGAGCCCTCCTGCAGGTCGGTCACGATGTGCTCGACCGGCACCTTGACCGCCTCGCTGATCCGCTCGACGAAGTCGCGGCGCAGCCATCCCGATGTCGCCTCGGGGAACGTCGAGACGATGATGTGGTCGGGGTGGTACTCGGCGACCGCATCCATGGTGGCCGAGTAGGGGTCGGGGTCGCCGACCTCGCCGATGCAGTCGATGCCGCGCTCGCGCAGGACGCCGCGGGCGAGATCGACGCGCACCTGCGCAGCCTCGAAGACCGTCTCGGCGTAGATGACGTTCCCGCGGCTGGGGTTCTTGCGCGGGACGCAGAGCACGACGCGGACGGGGCCCTTGGCGGCCTCCTCCTGCGCGCGCTCGAGGAGCCGGGCTCCGGCGAGCGTCTCGTTGGCGACGACGAGGATGGTGCGCATCGGACTCAGTGCTCCGTGGCGGGTGTCGGCGACGTCTCGGCGCCGGCTGGGACGGGGGAGGGCACCTCGGCGCCCTTGAACACCGCGTGGACCGCGCCGGGGACGCCGTACTCGTACGGCCCGCCGACCACCGAGGGGATCGCGTCGAAGTTGAAGATCGGCGGTGGCGAGGACACCTGCCACTCGATCGTCAGCGACCGCCACGGGTTCGCGACGGCGCGGGTGCCCCCGCGCCATGACGCGATCATGTTGTAGAGGAAGATCAGCGACGAGAGCCCGAGCACGAACGAGGACAGCGAGATGATGAGGTTCCAGGTCGCGAACTCCTGCGCGTAGTCGTACACGCGGCGGGGCATGCCCTGGACGCCGATGAGGTGCATCGGCGCGAACGTCAGGTTGAAGAAGACGAACGTCAGCCAGAAGTGCAGCTTGCCGAGCCGCTCGTTGTACATGCGGCCCGTCATCTTCGGGAACCAGAAGTAGATCCCGGCGAAGATCGTGAACATCGAGCCGCCGAAGAGCACGTAGTGGATGTGGGCGACGATGAAGTACGTGTCGCTGACGTGGATGTCGAGCGGCACCATCGCGAGCATCACGCCGGAGATCCCGCCGAGCGTGAACATCGTGATGAAGCCGACCGCCCACAGCATCGGCGTGTCCATCTTCAGCACGCCGCGCCAGAGGGTCGCGACCCAGGAGAAGATCTTGATGCCGGTCGGGATCGCGATGATCGCCGTCGTGATCATCATCGGGATGCGGATCCAGTTCTGCATGCCCGAGACGAACATGTGGTGGGCCCACACGGTGAAGCCCAGCACCACGATCGCCAGCAGCGAGAAGGCCATCATCCGGTAGCCGAAGATCGGCTTGCGAGCCCGCGTCGCGAGCACCTCGCTGATGATCCCGAAGCCCGGCAGCATCATGATGTAGACGGCCGGGTGGGAGTAGAACCAGAAGACGTGCTGGTACATCAGCACGTCCCCGCCGCCCGCCGGATTGAAGAAGTTGAAGCCCAGCGCGCGGTCGAGCAGCACCATGAACTGCGAGGCGGCGATGAACGGCGTGGCGATGACCACGAGCAGCGAGGTCGAGAAGTTCGCCCACACGAGCAGCGGCATCCGGAAGAACGTCATGCCCGGGGCGCGCATCGTGATGATCGTCACCAGGAAGTTCAGCGCGGTCGCGATCGACGAGGCGCCGGCGAACTGCACGGCCACGGTGAAGAACGTCGCCCCCATCGGCTGGTGCACCGAGAGCGGGGCGTAGGCCGTCCAGCCGGCGGCGAACGACCCGCCGGGCGCCAGGAACGAGAGCAGCATCATGATGCCCGCGAGCGGGAGCATCCAGAACGACAGCGCGTTGAGCCGCGGGAACGCCATGTCCGGCGCGCCGATCATCAGCGGCAGCACGTAGTTCGCGATCCCGGCGAACACGGGGATGACGAACAGGAAGATCAGCAGCGTCGCGTGGATCGAGAACAGGCCGTTGTAGGTGTTCGCGTCCACGAACTGCCGGCCCGGCTGCGCGAGTTCGGCGCGGACCAGCATCGCCATCAGCCCGCCGACGAACATGAAGAAGAACGAGACGCAGATGTACTGGATCCCGATCACCTTGTGATCGGTGTTGACCTTGAAGTAGTCGCGCCAGCTGTGCGCGCCGTGGTCGGCGTGGTCGTCGACGACCTTGCGCCCGCGCGCCCAGCGCCACCAGTAGTCGAAGCAGCCGATGCCGGCGAGGAAGAACAGCGGCGTCATCAGCAGGGCGATCGTCACCCAGGACTGCCACGAGTACACGGGGTCCAGGTTGAAGATCGCGCGCAGGCCCGCGCTCATCCCGAGCGTGAAGGCGATGCCGACGACGGTGTAGAGGAGGGCTCGGTACCACCCCGGGCTGGTGAGCTTCGCGGCCATGCGACTACCTCCGGTGCACGCTCTTGTAGATGTATGCGGTGAGCGCGTCGATCTGCTGCTTGTTCAGCGTCTTCCCGATGTTGACAGGCATGACGCCCTTGGCGAAGCCCGTGGCGATCTCCTTGTTCGGGTTGACGATCATCTCCCTGATCGCCGAGGCGGGATCCTGCGCCACGAACTTGTCGAGGTTGGGCCCGGTCGCCGAGCTCGTGCCCGCCGCCTTCATCGTGTGGCACGTGCCGCAGGCGAGGGTGCCGGTCGACGGGTTCCCCGCGACGAACAGCTGTTTGCCGATCGTGTCGACCGAGGCCGAGCCGTTGCTCGCGGCCCCGACCGCCGCGGCGCCGACGGGCGTCGTCACCTTCTGCACCCAGGCGGCGTACTTGGCGGCCGGGAGCACATGGACGTTCGCGCGCATGAAGGCATGCCCGAGGCCGCACAGCTCGGCGCAGACGACCTGGTAGTTGCCGACCTTGCTGGGGGTCAGTGCGTAGCCCGTCGTGATTCCCGGCACCGCATCGACCTTCAGGCGCCACTCGGGCACCCAGAAGTCGTGGATCACGTCGAGGGAGCGCACCTTGAAGTTGATCGGCTCGCCGACGGGCACGTAAAGCTCGTTCGTCTGGATCTTCTTGCCGTTCTCGACGGTCGAGAAGGTCCAGGCGAACTGCTGGCCGGTGACGTTGATGACGCGCGTGCCCTTGGCGGGAGCGTTCTGGATGTCGAGGAGCAGGACGGTCGCGTAGGCGCAGAGTCCGGCGATGATGATCGTCGGGATGGTGGTCCAGACGACCTCGAGCTTCGTGTTGCCGTGGATCGGCGGGCCGTCCAGCAGCTCCTCACCGGGACGCTGGCGCCAGCGCCAGATGCTGAACAGCACCATCGTCACGACGCCGACGAAGATCGGCACGGAGACGATGATCAGCACGTCCCAGAACGTGTCGATCTTGTGCGCGATGGTGGACCCCTGAGCGGGGAACCATCTGAGCGAAAGTCCCAGGGCGATGCCGATCGCGGAGGCCACCAGGCCGATCGCGATCAGGGTTACCCACATGCGGCCCGTGACCGGGCCCCGTCGTGTGTCCTCTCCCATCGCGGCGGCACATTACACGGGGGCGGAGACACGGCGCAATCAGCCTCGGGAGCCCGGCGCGCGGGCCATCGCGCGGGGCGGCGCGGAGGCGCCCTGAACGGGTCTCAGGCGGCCTGGTAGGACGGTTCCGCGGCAGCGTCGCGGGCGGCCGCGAAGCGCACCTGGCTGCGGTACATCGACGGCGCCAGCCCGTGGCGGCGCCGGAACGCCTTGGCGAACTGCGCGGGCTGGCGGTAGCCCACCCGGTGGGCGACCTCCCGGACGGTGACGTCGCGGTGGGCGAGCAGCTCGGCAGCGTGGTCCATGCGCACGGCGGTCAGGTGCTCGCGGAACGTCGTCCTGCCGATCTCGGCGAAGGCGCGCTGCAGCTGCCGGCGGGAGGAGGCGACGCGGTGCGCGATGTCGTCGAGCGCGAGGTCGTGGGCGAACTCCTCGCTCACGATCGCGGTCGCGTCCTCGTAGAGGCTCGTTCTCAGCTGGATGGTTGCATCGCGCTGCATCGTGCAAGGGGTACGCGGACGCGCCAGGTTGCGGATGAAATCGCCGACGGTCTAGCCCGAACGTGGCGCGTTGAAACCATGCGGAGGTGGTGGACAGCCGCAGCGGCGTACACTAGCTTGCACCATTCGTCACAATCGATGCGGGAGTGGAGATGCAGGTTCGCGATGGGATGAGCCGGGTGGTCCTCGAGGTCGGCCCGGGGCACACGCTGCGCGAAGCGGCGCGGCTGATGGCCGAGCGCGGCGTCGGCGCCGCCGTCGTCATGGATCCGGACATGCCCGGGCCGGGCATCATCACCGAGCGCGACCTGACCAGGTCGCTCGGAGCCGGCGAGGACCCGGACGCCGAGCGTGTCGGCGAGCACATGGCGTCGGACATCGTGTACGCCGCGCCGACGTGGTCGCTGGAGGAGGCGGCGGTCACGATGGTGCGCCGTGGGTTCCGCCACCTCATCGTCGTCGACGGCGGCGAGATGGCCGGCGTGCTCTCGATGCGCGACGTCGTCCGCTGCTGGACCGACGACGGCTCGAGCTGCGAGCTGCCGGCCGTCGTCGCTGGGCCCGCGCCCGTCGAGTCGCGGCGCGGCCTGCGGGTCTGACGCAG
>JADGPM010000174.1 GCA_017882425.1 Solirubrobacteraceae bacterium | reverse complement strand
CCGTCCGAGCGGACCGCGAGGCCCTCGCCGTCGGCGCTGATCGACACGCCGCCGACGATCCAGGTGCAGTGGGTCGTGCCCGAGCCCCAGGGCCAGCGCCCGCTGACCTGCAGGCCACCGTCGACCGGGCGCGCGTGGCCCGCCGGGCCGGCGAAGCCGCCGGAGACCGTGCGCGGATCCCCGTAGATCTCCTGCGCCCAGTCCGGGCTCAGGAAGCCGGACGTGAGCGCCGTCGTCCCGCCGACCATCACGCACCAGCCGACCGAGGCCTCGTGGTAGGCGACGGCCTCGATCGCCTCGAAGAGGTCCGCCGCACGTCCGCCGCGCCCGCCGTAGCGCTCGGGCACCCACGTGCGGAAGACGCCCGTGTCGATCAGCTCCTCGACGATGTCGGCCGGAAGCCGCCGCGCCTCGCGGATCTCCGGCGCGCGCGTGTCGGCGCGCGCGCCGATGTCGCGCAGCGCATCGAGCAGCTCTCGCTGTCCGCCGAGCGTGTCGGTCATGTGGTGCAGCTTTGCAGCCGCGGCGGGGCGGCGGCGCATCGCGCGGCGTGTCCCGGCATGCTGCGCTGATGCGCCTCCTGCTCCCCGCCGTCATCGGCTGCCTGCTGCTGACCGCCTCGCCCGCCCTCGCCGCCGACCCGCCGCTGACCGTCCCGAACGCCAAGCTCGCCGCGTCGCTGAAGTGCGCCGGCACGTTGAAGGGCTCCGCCAAGCAGCCGCTGATGCTCGTCACCGGCACCGGCGCCTCGGGTGATCAGGCGTACGCGATCGGCAAGGGCGCCTTCGACGCCTGGGGCGCGCCGGTCTGCTGGGTGAACTTCCCGCAGTTCACGACCGGCGACATCCAGATCGCCGTGCAGTACCTCGTCTACGGCATCCGGACCGAGGAGCGCCGCGCCGGCCGGCCGATCTCCGTGTTCGGCATCAGCCAGGGCGGCCTGCTGCCGCGGATCGCGCTGACCTACTGGCCGAGCCTGCGCGCGAAGGTCACCGACGTCATCGCGGCCGCGGGCACCCAGCACGGCACGACGGTCGGCGGGTCGGCGACCTGCGCGAAGGGCTGCCCGGCCGCCTACTTCCAGCAGGCCGCGGGGTCGAACCTGCTGAAGGCGCTGAACGCCCAGCCCGACGAGACGCCCGGCCCGACCTCCTGGACGACGGTGCGCTCGGCCACGGACGAGACGGTGCAGCCGCAGACCGGCCCACATCCGACCTCCGCGCTCAAGGGCGCGACGAACATCCTCATCCAGGACGTCTGCCCCGGCCGCCAGGTCACCCATATCGGCACGGCGCTCGACTCGGTGAACTTCGCCGCGATCGCCGACGCCGTCACGCACAAGGGCCCGGCGCAGGTCTCCCGCTTCCCGATGGACATCTGCGCGAACCTCTACGCCCCGGGCCTCGACCCGGGCACGACGCTCGCACTGCTCGGCGCCGCCAACGGCCTGACCTCGAGCCAGGGCGGGGCGGCCAAGCGCGTGAAGCACGAGCCGAAGGTGCTCGCCATGTTCCGGCACCGCGTCGCGGGCTGAGTCGCCCCGGGCGCCGGCTCGCCGAGGGAGCCCGCGTCGTGCATCATTGACGCGACGAGGGCGCTGCCGATGACCGCGACCGAGACTCGCCGCTCACCGCCGGACCCGCTGGACGACGTCCTGCGGGACCTGACCGCGCACAAGGTCCCGGGCCTGTCGCTGGTGACCTGCGTGCGCGACCGCGTCGTCCGTGAGCGCGCGGCCGGGCTCGCCGACATCGCCGCGCGCCGCGCCGCGGACCTCGACACCGTCTACCTCTGGTTCTCGATGACGAAGATCGTCACGGCCACCGCCGTGATGCAGCTGGCCGAACAGGGCAGGCTGAGCATCGACGACCCGGTGGCGGACCATCTGCCGGAGTTCCCGGCGCCGCGGTCCGGATGGCCCGAGGTGCGCATCCGGCACCTGCTCAGCCACAGCTCGGGCCTCGGCAACCCGATGCCCGTGCGCTGGGTGCATCGTGCAGGCGAGCCCGGTCGTGAGCCCCGCGCGTTCACCCTCGACCTCCTGCGCCGCCATGGGCGGCTCCGCTTCGCGGCCGGCTCGCGGGCGAGCTACAGCAATCTCGGCTACATCGCGCTGGGCGAGGTCGTCAGCGCCGCCGCCGGCCGGCGCTACGAGGAGCACGTGCGCGACCACATCCTCGGCCCGCTCGGCATGACGCGAACCGACTTCGCCTACCGGCCCGACATGCTGGGCGACGCCGCGACCGGCTACCAGGCCCGCATGAGCCCGATGACGCCGCTGTTCCACGTGCTCCTCCCGAGGGGCATCACCGCCGGGGCGCAGGGGCGGTTCCTCGCCTTCCACCACTTCTGCGTCGACGGTGCGGCGTACGGCGGCCTCGTCGGGTCGGCCCGCGACGCGGCACGGTTCATGTCCATCCACCTGAACGAGGGGCGAGCGGGCGAGGTCCGGATCCTGTCCGCCGCGAGTGTCGAGGCCATGCAGACGATCCAGGCGACGGGTCGCAAGCTGGACGTCGGCCTCGGCTGGTTTCGCCGCCACGGGGACCGGCCGAGCGCGGAGCCCCACCTCGAGCACCTCGGGGGCGGCGGCGGCTTCTTCAACATGATGCGCATCCATCCGGGTCGCACCACCGGCACCACCGTCATGGGGAACGCCACGGCCTACGACCACCAGCGCATCGCCGCGGCGGTCGCCCCGCAGGACCCGCCGCCGGCGCCCGCCTGACAGGTGGCCGCCCTGCCGGCGCTCAGTGGTTGCGGAAGTCGACGACCAGGCGCGGGGGCGCCCTGAGCGTCGTGACGCGGAAGTCCACACGGTCGTGCAGCCCGGCTGCCCAGGTGAGGATCCCCTCGAATCCACCGATCTGCACGAGCTCGGCGATCTCCGGCGTCGCCGGTGAAAGGCGGCTCGGCCCGCGATAGGTCCTCGGCGCGGTCGACTTCGTCAGGTCGGCGTCGAGCGCGTTCTCCATGCGGATCCGCGCGACGTGGGCGCCCTTGACCGGCACGATCCGGCCGGACCCGTCCTGGCGCACCGGCCGGCTGACGTAGCGCACGTCGTAGCCGGGCAGGACGTTGCGGAACTGGAAGACGACGCGGTCATATCCCTCGTGGCGCGCGGCCCTGACCGCCGTGAGGAGCGCCGTCGTCCTGTTCGTCGCCCGGACGACGACCGGCGTCGTCGCCGCGCCGGGCATCGGGTCGATCCCCGCAGCGCCCGTCGTGCTCGGCCGGGGAGCGACGGTGGCGGGCGCGCTCGTCGTCGTCGACGTCGTGCTGCCGCAACCCACGATGAGCGCAGCACAACCGAAGGCCGCGACGGCCGGCCGGAACGCGATCGGGATGCGCAGGACAGCCATACCCCGACCGTAGGCGTCGCCGCGAGCGAGACCATCGGGCCAAACCACCCCCATCCAGGCGGAGAACCACGGGCCGTGGTCGCCGGTTGCGCCGGTGGGTGAGCTTGCGTAGGTTCGCGTCATGACCGACGGTCGCCCGCGCCGACGTCAGATGAACGCCTTCGACCGCGCGGTCGAGCGCGTCGCGGCGTCGAAGGCCGGCGGCTGGTACTTCGTGAACGTCGTCTCGAGGATCGATCCGTGGATCCTCAGGCGCACGGACGGGCGCTGGAGCACCGCGATCGGCCAGCCGGTGCTGCTCGTCAGGAACAAGGGCGCCAGATCGGGGCGGCTGCGCGAGACGGCACTGGTCTACGGCGTCGACGGAGACGCGATCCTGCTCGTCGCCTCGAAGGCCGGAGCCACGAGGAACCCGGCCTGGTACCACAACCTCAAGGCCAACCCGGAGTGCGAGGTCATCGCCAGGGACCGCTCGGGGCGCTACCGGGCTCGAGAGCTCCAGGGCGAGGAGCGCGAGCACGCATGGGAGATCGTCACCGACGTCTACCGCGGGTACGAGACCTACCAGACGCGCACCGGCGGGCGAACGATCCCCGTCCTGCGCCTCGAGCGCCCGGCGTAGCGCCGCACTCCCCGGTGCGTCATCGCAGCCCCGTCGCGAGGGCTCGCGCTCCTGCCCTCCATGCAAGCGGGAGGGGAGCCGAAGCGTTGCATCAGGTAGCGCAGCATCAGCAGTTTGAAGGGGGTCGGGGGGCGTAGTGCGAGCGGATGGCGCGGGTGACGGGCGTGCGTAGCCTCGTGAGCGTTGCCCACGTTCGAGGAGGTCGATGATGCGTGCGTGCAGGCCCGGCGCGTCGATGGTGGCGGTGCTCCTCGCGCTGGTCTTCGCGCTGATGGGCACCGTCGGCGCCGGTGCGGCGTCCGCGCAGACGATCGTCTCGCTGGGGTTCGACGACGGGTACTCCTCCCAGTACGCCGCGCGGTCGATGCTCGCCGCCCACGGGATGCACGCCACGTTCTTCATGATCAGCGGGAACGCAGGGCAGAGCGGCTACATGACGTGGTCGCAGCTCGCCGACCTCGCCGCCGACGGCAACGAGATCGGCGGTCACACGATCGATCACGTGGACCTCACGGCGGTGAGCGCCGCCGAGGCGCGTCATCAGGTCTGCGACGACCGCACGCAGCTGCTGGCCCACGGCCTCCAGGTCACCGACTTCGCGTACCCCTACGGGAACGCCAACCCGCAGGTCGAGCAGATCGTCCAGGACTGCGGGTACGACAGCGCGAGGACGACGCTCTGGCACGGCTTCACGTGCCCGGGGCCGTGCACGGAGTCGATCCCGCCGCGCGATCCCTTCGCGACCACGGTGGTGGGGTTCAGCGACCAGACCCTGTCCGAGCTGGAGACCGTCGTGACGAACGCGGAGGCCTCCGGGGGCTGGGCGCAGATCGTGATCCACCAGGTCTGCGACAGCGGTTGCGCGATCAGCCCCGCGCGGCTGAATGCGCTCCTCGACTGGCTCGCGTCGCGCGTCGCGGCAGGGGCCGTCGCGGTCCAAACCATCCACGACGTGATCAGCGGACGGCCGGCCCCGCCGGAGACGTCGATCACGGCCGGGCCGTCCGGCGTGACCAATCATGCGAGCCCGTCCTTGTCGTTCACGAGCGATACGCCGTCCGGGGTGACGTTCGCGTGCCGCCTCGACGGGCCGGGCACGACGACCGGGTCGTGGGGCGCGTGCACCTCGCCGAAGGGCTACACGTCGCTGGCCGATGGGAGCTACACGTTCCGCGTGCGCGCGTCGAACGCCGCGGGCACCGATCAGACGCCCGCCTCGCGCAGCTTCACCATCGACACGACGGCGCCCGCAGCGCCGGTGATCAGCTCACCCGCGCAGAACAGCTGGAACTCCTCGGGAACCGTCGCGTTGTCCGGAACCGCAGAGGCGAACAGCACGGTCGAGGTGTTCGACGGAGCCACGAGCAAGGGCACCACGCCCTCCGATGGTTCGGGCGCATGGTCCAAGACCCTCAGCGGGGTGCCCGACGGGTCGCGGGTCTACACGGCCAAGGCGACCGACGCGGCAGCGAACACCTCCGACCCTTCCACGCCACGTACCGTGAAGATCGACACCGTGGCGCCGGAGACAGTGCTCGCCGCGGGGCCGTCGGGGACGACCCCGAAGAGCTCGGCCGTGGTCGCGTTCGCGGGCTATCCGGACGCGGTGTCGTTCGAGTGTGCCGTGGACGGGGCGGCGTTCGCCTCGTGTGCCTCGCCGGTGGCGTTGAGCCCGCT
>JADGPM010000173.1 GCA_017882425.1 Solirubrobacteraceae bacterium | reverse complement strand
CGGCGGCGAGGATCCCCAGCGCGCAGCGGTGCGCGAGGCTCGGCGCGCCGGAGAAGGCGATCAGGAACCCGTCGCCGAGGTGCTTGACCTCGCGCCCGTCGAAACGGTCGATCTGCTGGCGGATCTCGGCGTCGTGGGCGGCGAGCACGTCGCGCCAGCGCTGGTCGCCCAGGCGCGCAGCATGTCCGGTGGAGTCGACGATGTCGGTGACGAGCACCGTCAGCAGGGCGCGCTCGATGGTGCGCCGGCGCGTCCCGGTCAGGAACTCCTCGAACTCGGCGATGATCGCCTCGCTGTCCCCGACGCTCGGCAGGTTGTCGATCCCGTCGAGCTCCACGTAGCGCGCGCCCGGGATGCGGTCCGCCATGAACCGCGAGTGGCGCACGTCGACCGCGCGGTCGCCGGAACGGTGCAGGATCAGTGTCGGGACGCGCAGGTCGTCGAGGTCGCCGCGCGCGTCATAGGTCGAGGTGCTGCGCCAGAGGTTGCGCATCGCGCCGGGGCTCGAGGACAGGCGCGTCAGGCGCGCCAGCCATGCGCGCAGGCGCTCGTCGTCGGCGCGCGAGGGCGCGAGGACCTCGAGCGGCGCGCCGCTGCCCCAGCCGATCATCGTCTCGTCGACCTCCTCGGGCGAGCGCTCGCGGTCGAAGTCCTCGGTCCAGTTGAGCGTCGTCGGGACGGCGGCGTAGAGCGTCAGCGCGCGCACGCGCGCCGCGCGCTCGTGGGCGTAGCGGATCGCCAGCGGCCCACCCCACATGTGGCCATTGAGGACGACCCGGTCGCTGTGGGCGGCGTCGAGCACCGCGTCGACGTCACCGCACTCGTCGTCGAGCGTCAGCGGGCCGTCGACGGGGTCCGACAGCCCGACGCCGCGGCGGTCCATGAGGATCACGCGCGCGAAGCCGGCGATGCGCTCGAAGTAGCGCGCCATCGACGGCTCCTCCCAGATGTGCTCGACATGAGAGACGCCGCCGAGCAGGAAGAGGATGTCGATCGGGCCCTCCCCGATCTCGACCCAGGCGAGCGTAATCTCGCCGTTGCGTGCGTATCTGATCTCGGGGGCCACGGACCAAGGAGTATTCCGGGTGCGGCGATCGTTTCAGGAGTTGTTTACCCGGCGGTCGGCAGGGTGCGGGACGATGCCCCTTCCCCGGACCGCTCCACCGGCGCTGCTCGCCGCCGCCGTGAGCCTCTCGCTGTCCGCCTGCGGCGGAGGCTCGACCTCCTCCACGCCGGCCTCATCCACCGCACGATCCGCCGCCCCCGCGGGCGGCGCCCCCACGACGCCGCGGCCGTCGGCGACGCTCCATGCGAGCGGCTCCGCCCGCATGCCGGCACCGGTGCAACTGCCGGCGGTCACGGCGCGCGGCCCGAGCGTCCTCGCGATGGGCGGGCTGGACGCCGGGGATGCCTCGGTCAGCTCGATCGTCCGCGTCGCCGGCGCCCACACGGCCGTGATCGGACAGCTTCCGCGTGCGCTGCACGATGCCGCCGCCGCGACGATCGCCGGCGCGAGCTACTTCTTCGGCGGCGGCGATGCGGGCGCCACGAGCGATGCGATCCTGCGCATCCACCCCTCCGGCACGACGTCGGCTGCCGGGCGGCTGCCGGTCGGCGCGTCCGACGTCACGGCCGCCACGATCGGGCCCGCGGCGTACATCGTCGGCGGGTACACCGGCACCGTCCCGCTGCGCTCGATCCTCTCCTTCACCCCCGGGCGCGGCGTGCGCGCGGTCGGCGAGATGCCGCGCCCGCTGCGCTACCCCGCGGTCGCGGCCGTCGGCGGCGTCGTCCTGATCGCCGGCGGGACCTCGGGGGTGACCGCGCGCCGTGAGGTCCTGCGCTTCGACCCGCGGACCGGGCGCGTGCAGCGGATCGCGATGCTGCCCTCCGCACTGACCCACGCTGCCGGTGCCGCGCTCGGCGGGCGCTTCTACGTCCTGGGCGGGCGAGGCGCCGGGCTCGACACCCAGCGCTCGGCGATCCTCGCCATCGATCCCTCCAGCGGGAGGATCACGCATGCCGGTCATCTGCCCGCTGCGCTCTCGGACATGAGCGCAGCGTCGCTGGCGGACCGGATCGTGACGCTCGGCGGACGCGACGCCTCGGGCCAGGTGCACGACGAGGTCTGGACGTTGCGAGGCGCCCGATGAGCGTGCACCGACTGCTGGCCGCCGCGCTGACCACAGCCGTCGCCCTCGGCCTCGCGGCCTGCGGTTCGGGAAGCTCGACGGCGACGCGCAGCCGCCCGACGACGGCCGCGAAGGCGGGCTCCCCTGCGACACCTGCCGCGGGCGCGACCGGCGTGCTGCGTCCCGGCCGCGTGCCCCCGCCGGTCGACCGGCACAACGTCTACGCGGCTGATGCGGCGGGCAGGCTCAGTCCCGTCGTGCAGGGCGACCCGGCGCGCGTGTACGTCCCCAACACGAAGTCGGCGACCGTCGACGTCGTCTCGCAGAAGACCTTCAAGGTCGTCGACCACTTCGCTGTCGGCGCGCTCCCGCAGCACGTCACGCCCTCATGGGACCTGCGCACGCTCTGGGTCACGAACGACCAGGGCAACAGCCTGACGCCGATCGATCCGCGCACCGGGCACCACGGGCGCCCGGTCCCCGTCACCGACCCGTACAACCTGTACTTCACCGCCGACGGGCGGCGCGCGATCGTCGTCGCCGAGGCCCATCGCGAGCTCGACTTCCGCAGCCCGCACACGATGCGGCTGATGCACGCGCTGCCGACGCCGCAGTGCCCCGGCGTCGACCACATGGACTACACGGCCGACGGACGCCGCGCGCTCGTCTCGTGCGAGTTCGGCGGGCGCATGATCGTCGTCGACCTGATGCGCGAGCGCGTGATCAAGACGATCGACCTGCGTGCCGGCGCGGCGCCCCAGGACGTCAAGCTCTCACCAGACGGGCGCACCTTCTACGTCGCGGACATGATGTCGAACGGGGTCTGGCGGATCGACGCCGCGACGATGCGCAAGGACGGCTTCGTGCGCACCGGGATGGGCGCGCACGGCCTCTACCCCAGCCGCGACGCGAAGGTCCTCTACGTCTCCAATCGCGGCGAGGGCTCGATCTCGCTGATCAGCTTCCGCACGCGCAGGCCGATCAAGAAGTGGCACCTGGCGGGCGGCGGGAGCCCGGACATGGGCGGCGTGTCCGCCGACGGCCGGATCCTGTGGCTGACCGGCCGGTACAACGGCGTGCTGTACGCGATCAGCACGCGGACGGGCCGGCTGCTGCACCGGATCACCGTGGGCGACGGGCCGCATGGCGCCGCCGTGTGGCCCCAGCCGGGGCGGTACTCGATCGGGCACACGGGCATCCTGCGCTGAGCGGCGCTGCTGCTTGATACAAAGCCTGTCTGGGTATACGCTCAGGGCATGCGACCCGACGTCATCCGCGGGCACCTCGACGGCCTGCTGCTGTCCGTGCTGAGCG
Source organism: Solirubrobacteraceae bacterium (assembly GCA_017882425.1). Lineage (GTDB taxonomy): Bacteria > Actinomycetota > Thermoleophilia > Solirubrobacterales > Solirubrobacteraceae > F1-60-MAGs163. The sequence goes on along the minus strand of JADGPM010000173.1, from coordinate 965 downwards.
GCGGCCCCGCCCACGGCTACGCGCTGATCGAGAGTCTCGCCGCTCGCAGCGGCGGCGAGTTCCAGCTCCCCGAGGGCACCGTCTACCCCGCCCTGCACCGCCTCGAGCGCGACGGCCTGGTGACGAGCGACTGGTCCTCGGAATCAGGCCGCCGCCGGCGTGTCTACCGGCTGACCGCGCGCGGGCGCCGCGCCGCCGGCGCCGCCTCGACCGAGTGGCGCACGTTCGCCCGCGCGATGGACGGCGTGCTCGGAGCGAGCGCATGAGCGCGATCGACCGCTACCTCGACGTGCTCGCCTGCGAGCTGCGCGCCACCGGCGCGGCGCGGCGGCGCTTCCTGGCCGAGTGCTCCGAGCACCTGCGCGAGTGTGCCGCAGGCCACGACGAGGCCGAGGCCATCGCGCGTTTCGGGCCCGCCGGCGAGGTGGCGCTCGGCTTCGACGCCGAACTCGCCGCGAGCCGCGGGAGCCGGGCGACGCTCGCCGTGCTCGCCGCGCTCGTGCTGGCGGCCGTCGCGGTGGTGCGCCTCGCACACACGCTGGCGCCGGGTGCCGCCGCCCCGCGTGCGCTCGGCATCACGTTCTTCGTCGCCGCACAGGTCGCCGCCGTCGCCGCCGCCGCCGCCGCGGCGCAGGCCCTGCGCTGGCGCCGTGCGACGGCCCCCGCCGGCGCGCTGAACCTGCTCGCCCGGCGCAACGCCATCGCGCTGGCCGCGGCCGGCCTGACGCTGCTGGCGACCGCCTGGACGGTCCGCGGCGCCGGCACCGGCGTCGTGCTCGCCGGCGGCCTGCTTGCCTGCTCCGGGGCCGCCTGGGCCGCCCGTCGCGCGGGACGGCTCGCCGGTGCCCTGCCCGGCTCGGCGACGACTGCGCCGGAGAGCCCGCTCGAGGACCTCGCGGTGCTCTGCACGCCGCTGCCCGGCGCCGGCGCCGCGCTCGCGGTCATCCGCCGCGCGGTCGATCCGG
>JADGPM010000172.1 GCA_017882425.1 Solirubrobacteraceae bacterium | reverse complement strand
TGTAGGCCATGAGCTTGTGCAGCCCGTGGGCGTACGCCGCGGCGACGGGCGTCGCGTCCGATCCGGTGCGCTCGCGTTCGAGCGCGGCGACGCGCAGCACCCTGGTGGCGTAGGTCTGCGCGTAGCCCGCGTTCTGGTACTCGGCGAGGTCCGGCACGCAGCGCTCGAGCACCTCCCGCAGCGCGCCCGTCGCGTCGGTGGCCGCGAGGATCTCGCGCACCGCGGCGGAGGGCTCGCGCACGGGCCGGCCGGCGGGGGCGAGGGCCGCCTCGACGGCGACGGGGTCGGCTGCGACGGCGCGCCCCCAGGCGAACGCGGCGAGGTTCGAGTCGACCGCCGCGCCGTTGAGGCGGATCGCGTCCTCGATCGACGCAGCGCTGAGCGGCAGGCAGCCGTGCTGGAAGGCCGCGCCGACCATCAGCATGTTCGCCGGCATGTGGTCCCCGAAGAGGCGCTCGCACAGGCCGCCGGCATCGAGGAACAGGTTCTCCCGCGGGCGCGTCGCGCGGTTGATCGCGGCGCGCGCGAGCACCGGCGCGGGGAAGGCCACCCCCGGATCGGTGACCATCGCGGCGGTCGCCACCTGGGCCGTGTTGACGACGGCGATGGTGCGCGCGGGATCGGCGACCTCCAGGGTGCCGGCCGCCGCCGCCCCGAGGAGGTCGAAGCCGATCAGCACGTCGGCCGAGGCGGCGCTCGCGCGGACCTGGCCGACGATCGGCGCGGGGGCGATGCGCAGGTCGCTGATCACCGGGCCGCCCTTCTGCGCGAGCCCGGTCTGGTCCACTCCGGCGGCGCTGAGCCCGTCGAGGTGGGCGGCCATCTGCAGGATCTGGGACACGGTGACGACGCCCGTCCCACCGATGCCCGGCATCCGCACCAGAACGCCCTGCGCGCCGACGCGCAGGACCGGCTCCGGGAGCGCGACCGTGAGCGGGGGCGGCGCGGTCTTCGCCACGGGCCCGGGCACGACCTCCATGAACGACGGGCAGTCGCCCTTGAGGCAGGAGAAGTCCTGGTTGCAGGAGCCCTGGTGGATCTTCGTCTTGCGCCCGAACGGCGTGTCGACCGGCACGACGGACAGGCAGGTCGACTGCTCGCCGCAGTCGCCGCAGCCCTCGCAGACGCGTTCGTTGACCAGCACGCGCTGCGCCGGGGTCGGGAGCTTGCCGCGCTTGCGCAGACGCCGCTCCTGGGCTGCGCAGCGATCGTCGTGGATGAGGACCGTGACGCCGTGGGTGGCGGCGAGCTCGCGCTGGGCCGCCTGCAGCGCGTCGCGATGGCGGACCTCGGCGATCGGATCGATGGCGACGCCGTCGTACGACGCCGGGTCGGCTGTCGTCACGATGATCCGCCGAACACCCTCGACCGCCAGCAGACGCGTGATCGCGGGCACGTCCATGCGCCCGACGGGGCGCTGGCCGCCGGTCATCGCGACGGCGTCGTTGTAGAGCAGCTTGTAGGTCATGTCGACGCCGGCGGCGACGGCGGCCCGGATCGCCAGCGAGCCGGAGTGGTGGAAGGTGCCGTCGCCGAGGTTCTGGACGAAATGCCGGCCCTTGGCGAACGGCGCGAGCCCGAACCACTGGGCGCCCTCCCCGCCCATCTGCGGCATGCCGAGAATCCGCCCGCGACCGCCGCCGTCGAGCACGACCATGATGTGACAGCCGATGCCGGCGCCCACCAGCTGCTCGTCATCGGCCTTCGTCGACGCGTTGTGCGGGCAGCCGGAGCAGAAGTACGGCGTCCGGGCCGGCAGCGTGGCGAGCTCCGCGCCGGTCTGCGCCGCGCCGGGATCCAGCGTGCGCATCCGCTCGCGTCCGGCGTCGGGCAGCGCGTCGATCCCGAGCACGCGGGCCACGGCGCGGGCGACGTCGTCGGCACCGAGGGTGCCGCGCTCGGGCAGCAGGCTCCGCCCCGCGGCGTCCTCCTTGCCCAGGACAAGGGGGGCGTCCGGGCAGCGGTAGAGCGCCTCCTTGATCTGGGATTCGACGAACGGGAGCTTGTCCTCGACGACGAGCACCTGCTCGACGCCTGCAAGCAGCTCGCGCACGTGCACGCGCTCGAGCGGCCACGGCATGCCGAGCTTCACGAGTCGCAGCCCGGCGGCGTCGCGGGCCGCCTCGTCGAAACCGAGGTCCTCCAGTGCGCTCTGCACCGCGGTGAAGGCGACACCGGCGGCGACGATCGCGGTCCTCGGGCGCGCCGGCTCGAACGCGACGTGGTTGAGGCCGGTCCGGCGGGCGTAGGCGTGCACGCGCTCCAAGCGCGCGGTCATCGCGTCCTGCTCGGCGTCGAGCGACCCCGCTGCGAGCAGCACGGGCGCGGGGCCGGCGGTGCGACCGCTCAGGGCGGGCACGCCGTTCGCCAGCTCTGCGACGTCGACGGTCGCCGTCCCGTCGGCGAGCTCGGTGACGATCTTCAGGCCGGTCCACAGACCCGACTCGCGCGAGAGCGCGACCGCGTGCAGGCCGAGGACGACGATCTCGCGCACCGTGGCGGGCGCGAGGATCGGCATCAGCAGGCTGCGGCACAACGGCTCGCAGGCACTCGGGAGCGTCGAGGACTTGGCCGCCGGGTCGTCGCCGATCAGCGCGACCGCTCCGCCCAGCGGGGCGGTGCCCGCGATGGCGCCGTGGCGGATCGCATCGGCGGCGCGGTCCAGGCCGGGGTTCTTGCCGTACCAGAAGCCGACGATGCCGTCGTGCTCGTGCTCGGGCAGCTCGCCGAGCAGCTGCGTACCGCTCACCGCGGTCGCGGCGAGCTCCTCGTTGAGACCCGGCCGAAAGACGACGCCGAGCGGGTCCAGGTGACCGCTCGCGCGTGACAGCTCCTGGTCGAGGCCGCCGAGCGGCGAGCCTTCGTAGCCGCTGATGAAGACGCCCGTGTCGAGGCCTCGTCGTGCGTCGAGGCGGCGCTGCTCGAGCAGCAGCCGCACGAGCGCGTGGATGCCGGACATCAGCGCCCGGCCGGACCCGCTCGCGTACTTGTCGTCGAGCGCGACCGGGACGTGATCGGGTGCGACGGGGCGAAGCGCATGCGGTACCTCGACGGTGCTCATCAGCGAAGGGAAGCGCCGTTGCTCGTGTGAGGTGGCGCACAGAGCGCATTCCGTGCGCAAGACGCACGAATCGGACGGTCGATGGCCGAGTTCGCGCATGATCGTGCGCGATTGGCGCGTTGCGCCGCACCGGCATAGGCTGCCGGTCATGGCCACCGTCGAGCTGGATGGCACCGACCACGAGATCCTCGCCCTCCTCACCGAGGACGGGCGCCGGACGATCGCGGACATCGCCGGGCGCGTCAGCCTCTCCCCGGCCGCGACGAAGCGCCGCGTCGACCGCCTGCAGCGCCTTCGGGTCATCACCGGCTACACCGCCGTCGTCGACTACGCACGCCTCGGCTGGCCGCTGGAGGCCTTCACGGAACTGCGCTTCTCCGGGACGGCGCAGATCGAGGACATCGAGGCGACCGCGGCCGCGGCCCAGGAGATCCAGGCGGTGTACATGATCGCGGGCGACCCCGACGCGCTCGTTCACGTCCGTGCGAAGGACGTCGGGCACCTCAAGGACGTCATCGACCGGTTGCGCCACTCGGGCAAGGTCACGGGGACCAAGACGCTCATGGTCCTGAGCACCGCGGCCAGGCCCGGGTCGGCGCTGCAGCAGCGGACCTGACGCGGGCACGCACGTTTCTGCCGCGCAACCGGGGCTGAGCGTGCGCTTCGTGCGCGCCGGACGCGATCCCGGCGCGCGTGCTCGCACGATCCGGCCGGCCGCGCTTCGCTGCCGGGATGAACCTGCACGTCTGCCGCGATCCGTCGGTCGGTCTGCGCGCCGTCATCGCCATCGACGACACGACGCTCGGCCCGGCCCTGGGAGGGGTGCGCTGGAAGGCCTACGCCTCCGAGGACGACGCCGTCGCCGAGTGCCGCCGGCTCGCCGCCGGCATGACGCTCAAGAACGCCGCCGCCGACCTGCCGTACGGCGGCGGGAAGTCGGTGATCCTCGACGAGGGCGCACCCGTCGACCGGCGTTCGGTGCTCCAGGCGTTCGGGCGCTGCGTCGCCGCGCTCGACGGCGCCTACATCCCCGGAGTCGACATGGGCA